>JACMLA010000382.1 GCA_014379815.1 Bryobacteraceae bacterium
CCAGCTGACATTCAAGTTTCAAGGTCGGCATTATCGTCTCACCGACGTGCACGGAAAGGTTGTGAAGCAAGTGCTCGCATGACCGGCGCCACATTCGCGTAAGTTGGGTCGGCGTCCCACGTATCTGTCAACTGTTTTATGCTGTCAGAGCAGTTAAGGAGGAAGCAAGTGGACAGCTATGCGCGCGGGCCGGCCGGTGACATTGTTCGAAAGACGATCGGGGCCGCATTTCTGGAGACTGCGTCCCAATCAGGCGAGCGACTGGCGGTAGTGGACCGGGAGCAGAACGTGCGCCTCACGTGGGCAGACTACGCCGAGCAGGCCATGAGGGTCGCTGGCGGACTTCGCTCTTTTGGTTTGTGTCCCGGCGACCGCGTTGGTGTCTGGGCGACGAACTGCGTCGAATGGGTCCTGCTCCAGTTTGGTTGCGCCCTCGCTGGAATGGTGCTGGTGAACGTGAATCCCGCGTACCGGTCGCGCGAGTTGTCGTTCATCTTAAAAGCATCGGGCATTAAGATGCTCTTTCTGCGTGAGCAGGACCGCAGAGCAAATTATCGCTCGATTTTGGAGGAGTCGTGTGCAGGACAGGAATTGGCGCTGCAGCATGTGATCTATCTGGCTTCAGCGGAATGGCGCAGCTTCCTGTCTAAGCCTGAAGGGCTGCATGCGCTGGACAGTGATACGCCCAACATCGAGCCTGAAGAAGCTGCGAATATCCAGTACACGTCGGGCACAACCGGAACACCCAAAGGAGTGGTGCTGACTCATCTGAATCTGGTGAATAACGCGCGGTTCATTGGCCAGTACATGCGGCTCTCAAAGGAAGACCGTATTTGTCTTCCGGTGCCGTTGTTCCACTGCTTCGGCTGCGTCATCGGAACCATGACTGCGATGGTCACGGGAGCGGCAGTCATTCTTCCCTCTCCGGCCTTTAATGCCAGAGCAACGCTGGAGGCAATCGCGGAGGAACGCGCTACCGCAATCTACGGAGTTCCGGCTATGTTCGTATCGGAGCTGCAGGAATGCGAAGGATCCCTCTTTGATCTGACGTCACTCCGGACTGGTGTGATGGCAGGAGCACCGTGTCCGGTCGAAGTCATGAAGCGTGTCGTGTCAGTAATGCACTGTCCTGAAATAGTGGTGGGTTATGGGCAGACGGAGAGTACACCCATCATTACGATGTCACGCGTGGATGATGACGTGGAAGTGCGCTGCACGACAATCGGCTGTCCACTTCCGGAGACCGAGGTTCGCATCGCACACCGTATTACAGGTGAAACGGTCCAGGTCGGAGAGCAGGGAGAGTTGCTTGCCCGGGGTTACATGGTGATGAAGGGATATGATGGCGAGCCAGAAGCCACTCGACAGGCGGTTGATCGTGAAGGCTGGCTTCACACAGGTGACCTCGCAGTCATGCGGCCGGACGGATATTTCCGGATTACTGGCCGTGCAAAAGACATGATTATCAGGGGTGGAGAGAACGTTTATCCGCGCGAAGTGGAAGAGGTTCTCTATACTCACCCGAGGATCCTCGACGCACAGGTGATCGGGTTACCCGACGAACGGCTGGGAGAGACGGTGCTTGCCTGGATCAGGCTTAAACCCGGGGCTCCAGTCGCAGAAGAAGAAATCCGAGCCTTCTGCCGGGATCGGCTGGCGTACTTCAAAACGCCGCAGCACATACGATTCGTAGATGATTTTCCAATGACACTCAGCGGCAAGGTTCAGAAATTCAGAATCAGAGAATTCGAAATCGAGCAGCGCGGATTGACTGCCCTTAGTCGCCGGTCGACTGCTTAGCTTCCGTTGGGGCGCTGCACTGGGAGTTGGGCAACGAACAATGTCGCATACGAATCTGATCTATACCGTCGAAGGTTTAACAGCAGTCCTGACACTGAACCGGCCCGAGCGCAGAAATGCGCTTTCGCTGGACCTGATGAGGGAACTCATCAGCTGTCTCGATGCCATAGACAGGAATGACGGGATTCGGGCAGTGATTATCGGCGCGACCAGCACTGTTTTCTGCTCAGGCCACGACTTGTCCGAAATGAAAGACCGCGAGCCTGCGGAGTACAGGCAGCTGTTCGATGCCTGCTCAGAGCTCATGACTAAAGTTCAGTCGATTCGACAGCCAGTCATTGCTGAGGTGCAGGGGATCGCGACCGCTGCCGGATGTCAATTGGTGGCCTCGTGTGATCTTGCCATTGCTTCCGAAAAGGCTTTCTTCGGTACACCTGGCGTCAAAATCGGATTGTTCTGCACAACGCCGATGGTTGCGCTCAGTCGTGCCATTTATTCCAAACGAGCGCTCGAAATGCTTCTGACGGGAGAGATGATTAGTGCTGCAACAGCGGCCGAATGGGGTTTGATTAACCGCGCTGTGCAGGAGTCGGTATTGCAGACGGAAGCCCGCAGACTTGCCGACCGCATCGCAAACGCGAGTTCAGTTACTGTCGCGATCGGCAAAAAGGCCTGGTATGCGCAAATAGATCTTGATCAGGCAAAAGCGTATGCATACGCCAAAGAGGTTATGAGCATGAACTCGCTGACAGCCGACGCGCAGGAAGGTATCGCGGCTTTTCTGGAGAAGCGGCAGGCTTGCTGGTCGGATAGATAAAACTTCGCCAGCCAGGGATAGCGGCGCGCATCGGGGGCCACTTGTATCAGACAAGACGCGCCCAAAACTGAAACCTGAAGTTGGTTTCGAATGTTCTCAGTGGCGCTGCGCCTCCAGCGGATGTGCGCGCATTCTGAGAGGGAAATCCACACGACGCCCGCTACTCTGCGCCTGATAAATACCGTGCACCATCTCGATGGTCCACCGTCCATCTGATTCATTGCAGCAGGGCCTCCCGTTCTGCTCAGCCGCACGCAACAGGTCGGAGACCATCAGGGCGTTGGCAGTCTCCCTTCCAGCCTTTGACGCGATTGCCTGTGTAGCGGCATCGGGCGCAACGTCGACGCGCGCCCATCGGTTTCGTTCATCCGGCAGCCAGGCCGGTGATGGCAGCTTGTAGAGTGCGCCTTCGGGGTAGATCGCCATAGGCAGGA
>JACMLA010000383.1 GCA_014379815.1 Bryobacteraceae bacterium
AGTACCCGTCGTGCCGACGCAGTTTCTTCCAATGCTGGAGATTATCCCCGTCCAGGTAGCTGCTTTACGTCTTGCTGAGCGACAGGGAATTCCGCCGGGCCAGTTCCGCCACGGGGGCTTAATCACTCAAACTGAAGAAAGCTTCCGTACTGCGCAGAGCGCGGACCTGAGCGGCTGCGCGTAGAGCTGCTTCCGCGCTCATCGCGTTTGACTCGGAGTGAAATTCAAACTCACACCAGCATCGTCAATCATATGGAAAGGGCGTTTCTTCCGCGACCGGATGCTCGCCCGCGGCTCTGTTTGGGGGGTAAGCGTATGACCGCCGAAGAGGCAAGACTGGAAGAATCACGGAATCGAACGGCCCACTGGAAGCGTTGGGGACCCTATCTTAGCGAGCGTGCGTGGGGAACGGTGCGGGAAGACTACAGCCCGAATGGAACAGCCTGGGAGTATCTGCCGCACGATCACGCGCGGTCTGTTGCATATCGCTGGAACGAGGACGGAATTGCCGGAATTTGCGATCGTCATCAAAAGATCTGCTTTGCCCTCGCGCTCTGGAATGGTAAGGATCCGATCCTGAAAGAACGTCTGTTCGGACTAACTGGCAATGAAGGAAATCACGGAGAAGATTGCAAAGAGTGTTATTTCTACCTCGACAGCACGCCTACGCACTCCTCGATGAAGTACCTGTACAAGTACCCGCAAGCCGCCTATCCCTACGAAAGGCTGGTGAATGAAAACCGCGGCCGGGGGAGAGACCAGAGCGAATTCGAATTGATGGATACGGGCGTCTTTGACGACAGTCGGTACTTCGATGTCTTCGTGGAGTATGCGAAGGCAAATAGTGAAGACATCCTGATCCGGGTCACGGTTGCAAACAGAGGCCCTGAGCCGGCGGACATTCACCTGCTCCCCACGGTGTGGTTCCGTAACACGTGGTCGTGGTCAGCAGGCGTGCCCCGCCCTTCGATGAAGCTCACTAACGAGCAGCCGGTTGTGATTGAGTTGAATGAGCCCGAGTACGGTCGTCGGTGGCTACTGGCGGAAGGGTCTCCCAATCTGCTCTTTACGGAGAATGAAACGAACTTTCGGCGGCTATACGGAACCGCTGGGGGATCAGCTTACGTGAAGGACAGCATCAATGATTGTGTAGTTCATGGCGCAGGGGACGCGGTCAATCCGGCCCGCACCGGGACAAAAGCGGCAACGCATTATGCGATGACGGTGCCGGCGGGTGAATCCGTCGTAGTTCGGTTGCGGCTGACCAATTCCCCGGACTCCGCGGGCGCTTTCGGGGAAGGCTTCGACTCAGTCCTAACCGACCGCAAGCGCGAAGCTGACGAATTCTACAACACCGTAATTCCGAACAACCTGTCGGCTGACGGTAAGAACGTGATGCGTCAGTGCTTCGGCGGTCTTTTGTGGTCGAAGCAGTTTTATCACTATATCGTCGCTGACTGGCTAAATGGGGATCCGGCATACCCTTCCCCGCCGGACGGGCGCAGGCACGGACGCAACCAGGAATGGAAGCACCTGTACAACGCCGATGTAATTTCGATGCCCGACAAGTGGGAGTATCCGTGGTACGCCGCCTGGGACCTTGCCTTTCACTGCGTACCCCTCGCCCTCGTAGATTCTGAGTTCGCGAAGGATCAGCTCACGCTCATGGTCCGCGAGTGGTACATGCACCCGAACGGACAGTTGCCTGCTTACGAATGGGCGTTCGGCGACGTGAACCCACCTGTTCATGCGTGGGCAGCTTTGCGGGTTTACAAGATCGAGAAGAAACACCGGGGCGTCGGCGACCGCGCATTCCTGCAGCACATCTTTCACAAGCTGCTGCTGAACTTCACATGGTGGGTGAACCGTAAGGACGCCGACGGCCGCAACATCTTTGAGGGTGGCTTCCTCGGGCTTGACAACATCGGCGTCTTCGACCGCAGCTCGCCTCTGCCGACCGGTGGACGCATCCAACAGGCGGACGGTACCGGCTGGATGGCCATGTACAGCCTCAATCTGCTCGCCATCGCCATGGAGCTGGCAAAGGAGGATCCCGCTTACGAACACGTCGCGAGCAAATTCTGGGAGCATTTTCTCCACATAGCGAACGCGATCAATCATCCTGGGAACAACGGAGTCGGAATGTGGAACTCAGACGACGGATTCTTCTACGACGTGCTGGACCTGCATGGTGGCAGCCATAACGTGCCTATGAAAGTTCGCTCCATGGTCGGCCTGATTCCGCTGTACGCTGTTGAAACACTCGACGCGGAGTTGGTGGATCGGCTGCCGGGGTTTAAGCGGCGCCTCGAATGGTTCCTCGAAAACCGCAAAGATCTTACTGCCAATGTCGCCTGCATGAAAACCCCTGGTATCGGAGAACGACGGCTCTTGTCCGTTGTTGACGGCGACCAGCTGCGCAGGGTGTTGCAGTTCATGCTCGACGAGAAGGAGTTTCTTTCACCGTTCGGTATCCGAGCCCTGTCACGTATTCACAATGACAATCCGTACGTGCTGAGTTACGGTGGAGGCGAGTATCGCGTTGGTTATGAGCCTGCAGAGTCTGGCACTGGCCACTTCGGCGGGAACTCAAACTGGCGCGGACCGATCTGGTTTCCCGTGAACTATCTCCTGATCGAGTCGTTGCAAAAGTTCCACCATTACCTCGGAGACGAGTACAAGGTCGAGTGCCCAACCGGTTCGGGAAAATACCTGACTCTCTGGGAGGTTGCCGCGGAGATTTCACGACGTCTCACGCGGATCTTCCTCCAGGAACCGGATGGCCGCAGACCCGTGCACGGGAACAATCGCCTGTTTCGCGAGGATCCTCACTGGCGTGACCTCGTGCTCTTCAACGAATACTTCCACGGTGACGACGGCTCAGGCGTGGGTGCGAGCCATCAAACCGGATGGACCGGAGTCGTCGCGAAGCTGCTGCAGCAAAGTGGTGAGTAACGTTGCAGCCTGCATCGACCGGGAATCGGGAACATCGATTCAGGGCCCCTGAACTCAGGTCTGTTGACCATTCTTGCGTCGGCAACCTCGATGAACGACAATGACTGGGAACGCGATCCGGAGTACCTGTGAGGGTCCACAGTATGAGTTCTGCAGGCAGTCTCTCTCATGTCATTTCGCAGGGTGAATGCCTCGCGAGCATAGCCCACAAATACGGCTTTCTTAACTATCGGACCATCTACGATCATGCCGACAACACGGAATTCCGTCGCAAGCGTCCAAACCCAAACGTAGTATTCCCCGGTGACGTCGTGGTGATCCCGGCCCGAACTGTCAGGGACGAGCAATGCCAGACAGATTCGCGGCATACCTTCAGGCTCGGAAAATTTGATGTTCGCTTGCGGCTGGTACTGCGGGACAGGAACGGACAACCGTACAAAAGCAAGCGCTTCGAACTTTCCGCCGGTGGGGCTACCCTCAACGGCATGACCGACAGTAAGGGACTTGTTGAGGCTCCCGTCCCGGCCAATGCCGAGAGCGCGCATTTGACGATCTGGTTATCGGATGAAGGCGACAACAGCGCCCCTACGGAGTTGGACGTCCAGCTGGGTCATCTTGATCCGATCGACGAAATCCAGGGCATTCAAGGCCGGCTCAACAACCTGGGGTTCTTCTGCGGGCCGTGCGACGGCATTGCTGGTCCTCGGACAAGGCAGGCACTCCGATTGTTTCAGGAACATTTTGGCCTGAAAGCTACAGGAGAACAGGATGACGAGACTCGCGCTAAACTTGCCGGGACGCACGATTCTGTTTGAGTGCCTATGGGTGAACCCGTTACCGCAAGCAAAACAAACCATGATCAGGCGCACGTCAACACAGTGCTGTTGTGCCCCTGCGTGGGTGCGCTCAAGGAGCGTGCGAAGGCGAAGAATTTCAAGGAGGGAGCCAAAGGCAACGACGTTAAGTGTCTGCACGAACATCTGATTGCCGCCGGCTTCAAGCTCGAACTCAGTAATTCGAAGTCCGGGACTGCTGTCGATAGTGACGATCTGAAGAAGGATCAGTGGGGTCCGTTTACCACGCGGGCACTCCGGATGTTCGGCAAGCATTCTCAGGTCGACAAAGAATCTGAAAGCATTCTCAACATCAATGGAAAGATGCTGACAGAACCACTTACGGACAAGCTCGCCGTCTGGTGCCTCTTCAAGACGGTTAGCCCGCAGGATTACTGGAACTTCAGGCAGCTCAGCATTCCGGACGGGACGGCCGGCAAGGTTGACGCTTTTGGAGATGACCTCAGCAACGATGCTCAGGACGCCTTGCATCATTACATTCGACAGATACAAACTGATCTTTCAAAAATCGGATTTGGTGTACATGCAGACGCAATTTGCGCAATCGGGAAGGCACCGAGGATTAATGGTCACTATTGGGAGGCTCCGGGGGGCATCGACAAAGAACTCCGTGACCTGAAGCATTTGGTCGCTAAGTTCCAGCGTCAGGCAGCGTGGCTGTGGCGCATGGACAAGGGCGGAACGCATCTTCCGGACGTGAAGCCCGGCGACCCCTCTCATTTCGGCGGCTCTGATACAGGTGTGCTGGATCATGCGGGTGCGCTCATTCTGCACGAGTGGGCAGACAAAGGGCTGCACATGGTAATGGACAAATTCCCGCTCAAATCACTGCATTGGCCACCGACGAGCGCCACAGTGCTCCGAAGCGACTCAGGCGGAGCGGCGAAGCTTCGGGAAGACGCGTATGGGAAGTGGCTGGAGGCCGCTAAAGAGATAAATCTGAATAGCGCCACGATCGAGGGTCCGTATGCCAGCAGCCCTCGGGGATGGCGTAGCGGCAAACAAAGCAGTGGCGGCGACAACAGCGCGTGGAGCTGGCACTACGCCGCACTGGGAGTAGACATCTCCCAGGAGA
>JACMLA010000384.1 GCA_014379815.1 Bryobacteraceae bacterium
AACGCGGCAGAGCGTCTGGTCGCCCGGCAAATGGACCGGCTGGAGCACTCGAGGCAGCTTGTCCGCGAAGGCGTGATTGCCCGCGTAGCTCTAACAGTGATGCAGGAAGATCTGGATTTTCGTAACAAAGCTCTCGATCTGGCCAGATTCCGCGCTCGCCTTGTCGACGATCTCGCTCAGTACGCCCGCGCCGAAGAGGCTGTCGACTCCGACGAAGGCGTCCAATACCGCGCAGGCCGGATTATCGAACGATTCAATGGCAGTGGCATTTTCAGCGAGCTTGATTATGCGAGGATCTCATCTGCGTTTAACAGACAATTTCTCCGCCCTTTGCCCGTAAGTGCACGCGGCGAGACCGCCACCCACAGAGCGCTCGGTTTCGATCACCGCGGACGCGTTGACATCGCGCTCAATCCGGACCAGCGGGAAGGTGTCTGGCTGCGAGGATATCTGAAGCAGATGAAGCTTCCCTACTTCGCCTTCCGGGCCGCGGTTCCCGGCAGTGCCACCGCGCCGCACATCCACCTTGGGCCTCCCAGTTTGCGGCTCCGCACGGCTGACTGAAAAATGGCCGAACCCCGGCTTCGCGTCCTGATTTCTGCCAGCGACATCCATACTCGAATTCAGGAACTTGGCCAGCAAATCACCTCCGATTACTCCGCCGATTCGCCTCTGTATCTGATCGGCATCCTCAAAGGTGCCATCATGTTCCACGCCGATCTGGCACGGGCAATTCAAAAGCCGCGCGTCCGCCTCGATTTTATCGGGATCTCGAGTTACGGGAAAGGCAAGTCCAGCTCGGGCCAGGTCAAACTCACCAAGGATCTCGACGTCACCATCGAGGGCGCCGACGTTCTAATAGTGGAAGACATCATCGACACAGGCATCACACTCACCTATTTGATTGGTGTGATTGAACAGCGTAAACCTCGCAGTATCCGAATCGCAGCGTTTCTCGACAAGCCTGACCGGCGACTGCGCCCCGTGTCCGCTACCTACCTCGGCTTCACGATTCCTGACGAGTTCGTCGTCGGGTATGGCCTCGATTTCGCCGAGGAGTACCGCCACCTTCGCGACCTCTGCGTTCTCGAAAGCGAATCGCCCTGATCAGCTGCGCGAAAGCTTCTCTTCCAGCCCCGCCTTCACTTCCGGCCACTCCCCTGCGATCACACTGAAGTAAACCGTATCTCGCACGAACCCGTCAGCGTTGATGATGTGCTGTCGCAGAATGCCTTCTTCTTTAGCCCCGATCCGCAACATCGCATTCCTCGACTTCGAATTGAGCGATCCTGTTTTCAGTTCTACCCGATTGCACCCCCACACCTCAAATGCATGCCGCAGCATCAGGTACTTCGCCTCCGTGTTCACCGCCGTCCTCTGATGCAAAGGAGTCACAAACGTCCACCCTATCTCGACCCGTTTGTGCTCGCGTGCAATCGAGCCGAAACGTGTCATGCCTACCACTTCACCGGTCGCCCGAAGAATCGTCGTAAACGGTAGAGACACCCCGCGCGCTTGCTCCCCCAGCGCCGTCTCAATGTACGCAACCATGTCCTCGCGCGAGTGGACTTTGGCCGTCGTCAGCTTCCAGATTTCCGGGTCGGAGCCGGCCTTCCACCCGCCGTCAACATGCTCCCTCAAAAGCGGAACCAGAGCGATCGTCCGTCCTTCCAGCGTTACAGGTTCAATGTTCATCCGAGGCTTCTCTGTGATAGCGTAACGCTGATGTCGACTACAGCCATGATGTCCTCTTCTTCTCTGATTCGCGAAGCCCTTTCCGCCGGCGAGGGGCTAGTTCGCCTGGCCCCTTGCTGGGTACCCAGATCGTTCCTCATGCCGGGCGGTCGGCTCAAACTGGATTCGCGCGATCTCTACGCCCTCGGAGCCCACCGCGGTGGCATCGACGAACGCTGGTTTTCCTCCACCACCAAAGCCGATAACGGCCCCGGGACACCCGACGACG
>JACMLA010000385.1 GCA_014379815.1 Bryobacteraceae bacterium
CGATGAGCTGGGTTTCGACGTTCCAGATGCGCTGCTGGCGCCACTTACAATAGACCGCGTCGGTGAGTAAGTCGACTTCATCGGCGTGATTGGGTTGATAGGTGCGCATATAGCCGTGGAGGAGACGCTCGAAGGCGGATTTGTCCTCGACGGCGAGGAAGGCGTGGGGACTGATGGAGGCGAGTCCGTGCTTCAGTGCGTTGCGGGCCGAGCGGGCTTTGCCTTCTTGTGTGCGGGGGCCGGTGCTTTTCTGGGGTGCGCCGGGATAAACCGGCATGGAGTAGGGAATGAAAGAGTCCCACAAGAAAGGAGATAGCGAAACCATCTTGGCCGCGAGTTTTGCGCGGGTCGTCGCGAGGCGGCACGTGAAGCGTAAACAGCGGTATCGGTGGGCCGGGTATTGAGCTTCGAAAATCTCGATCGGGTACGCCGACTCTGTCGCAGAAGAGGAAGGCCACATCGGCGATGGCGCTAACGCGAGCCAGCGCTGGGACCCGCGTAGTCGTAGACCCCGCGCACGCAGAGAAACTTCATGCACGAGAACCGGGAGACCTCCGTTACGCCAGGGCAAACTGGCCGGTCCGGAAAGGCCGATGGCCAAACACCGGACATGAACGTTGCGGAGGAGTCGGACTTCGGTGTAGTACCGCTGAACCAGCCGAACCAGGGCGGGCGACCGCCGGCGGAGGTTGGGGAGGGAAGACCGGAGATCAAGGAGAACATCGCGCCATCTCGCACGCGTCCGACTCAGAGCGGAGTAAGCGTGTCCCAGGGGCTGTGCGGTGTGCGTCAACGAGCCAAGGAAAGGAAGGAAGAAAAGTTCACGGCCCTGCTGCACCATCTTACGTTTAAACTGCTGCGGGAGAGTTATTTCGCGTTGCAGCGAAAGGCAGCACCGGGCGTTGACGGGGAGAGGTGGCAGCAGTACGGGACCGGGTTGGAGGATCGGCTGGCCGATCTGCACAGCCGGGTGCACCGAGGCGCCTACCGTGCCAAACCCTCGCGGAGAGTCTATATTCCGAAGGCCGACGGACGGCAACGTCCATTGGGCATCGCGGCGCTGGAGGACAAGATTGTTCAACAGGCGGTGGTGACCATCTTGAACCAGATTTACGAGGTGGACTTCCAAGGCTTTTCGTACGGGTTCCGGCCGGGGCGCAGTCCGCATCAAGCGCTTGACGCTTTGTATGTGGGGCTGGTGCGCAGCAAAGTGAACTGGGTGCTGGACGCCGACCTTCGGAGCTTCTTCGACCAGATGCAGCACGAATGGATCATGCAGTTTGTTCAGCACCGCGTGGCAGATCCCCGCATTCTGCGCCTGATCCAGAAATGGCTGAAGGCGGGAGTGCAGGAAGATGGCGAATGGGAGGAGACGGAGTTGGGAACACCCCAGGGAGCGGTGATCTCGCCGCTGCTGGCTAACGTGTACCTGCATTACGTTTTCGACCTTTGGGTAGCAGCATGGCGAGAAAAGGCAGCCTGCGGACAGGTAGTAGTGGTCCGCTACGCGGATGATCTGGTGGTGGGATTCGAGAGCAAAGCGGATGCCCTGCGGTTCCTGGAACAGTTCCGGGCACGCTTGGCGAAGTTTGGCCTGGAACTGCATCCGGAGAAGACGCGGCTGCTGGAGTTCGGCCGTTTCGCGGCGGTCGACCGGCGCGAGCGAGGCGAGAAGAAACCTGAGACGTTCACGTTCCTGGGATTCGTGCACCAATGTGGCACCAGTCCGCGGGGGCTTTTCGTGGTCTGGCGACAAACGGCTAACCAGCGGATGGTGGCAAAACTGAAGCTGATCAAGCAACAGTTGCGCCGCCGGATGCATGAGCCACTGGAGCAGGTCGGGAAATGGCTGCAAAGCGTGGCGCAGGGTTACTATCAATACCACGCTGTGCCCGGGAACCTTCGTGCGGTCAATACCTTCCGTCATCGGCTTCGACGGCTGTGGCGAAGCACGCTTCGCCATCGCAGTCAAAGGCCAAATGTCGGTTGGAACCGCATCGGTCCGCTCTTTGATCGCTGGCTGCCCGCCCCACGTGTCTTGCATCCCTATCCTGACGCTCGCTTTGACGCCAGACATCCGAGATAAGAGCCGTATGCGGGAATTCCGCACGTACGGATCTGTGCGGGGGGTGCCGGGTAACTGGCATCCCTACCGCAACCGTTGCGGCGGTTCGCTGCGATCTGGGCTTCAGTGGCCATGGCTTTCTCCTGATTCCATTGTTGCGGGTGGGAACCAAGTTTCTGGCCGGTGGAAGTTAGTAAGTTGTTGTTGGATTAGGGAGTTGGCGATTTTCGAAGTTGCGTGACCGACTTTTTGCGTGGGTTTTTTTGGGGATGGCAACATGCGCCATCGCGCGGCTTTCTGTGGACTGATCTTCAGTTCTACCGCGATCTCCAGATCGCGCTTACCAGCGGCGGCCAGTAGTACGATCCGTGATCGCTCCACCACTCGTGCTGGCGACGTCCGCGAACGTGCCTGCTGCTCCAGTTGCTTCTGCTGTTCTGGGGTGAGAACTACCCGGGGTGCGATCCGCATAATCCAGAGACGTCGCTCAGTTGATATCAGTTACTACTTACGACGCACTACACTAGTTCAATCGAATCAGACATTTCAACGGTCTCTTCGGGATCGCTAAAGTTGTCATCCAACCATCGCCTGATAGCCTTACCATCACGAAGGCGCACGAAATATTTTCCTGGACCATTTTAGCCGCCCAAATTGCATCACGAGTAAACTGAGTATTCGTTACCAGCAAGCCCACGCCGAAGATGTCGCCCTTCCAGCCAGCAAGACGCTGCACGTATTCGCTTCCTGTGCTTTGGTTTTCTCGATGATGCTTCACTTGCGCTGCGATAAGGACAGAGCCGGGATTGTAGCTCTTTGGACAGCGATAAGGTCAATTCCGCCGTCCTTCTGATGGGTCGGTCCGCTACGTTCGACTCTGTACCCCATTCTCTCAAACCGCTCAGCAATGAAACGCTCGAACTCGTCTGCTGTAAGCTGTCGGAGCCGGTCGGGTTCTTCTTGCACAGCGACGGCGGCCAGCGACAGTCTGCTGCCACGTGTGTGTCCCTGGCGCGCCAAATCGCCGCTCAAGTTGGAGAGTGGCGGCCAGATCGGCGTGGCAGTACTCGCCTCATCGCTCGTTCCGCCTCCAACGCAGCGTAGTTGTCCCGCGCGTCTCTCGCATTGTTGGGCTTTGCAGCAATCACTTGCCTCAGATCTCGAACGCGGGTGATGCCGAAGGCAAGATGTCCGAGGCTATCCTCGATGTCAAGTATCACCGCCTATGCGTGCATCCGCCGGTCGGCAAGAGCAAGCAATATTGCACCCTGATGCTGACGGTCATCCACGCGGTCGAACAAGGACAACCGACTGACCGAGACAACATTAGCTGGAAGTTGATAACCAATTTGCCAGTGGAGACGATCGAAGATGCGGTACGGAAATTGACTTGGTATGCGTTGCGCTGGAAGATCGAGACATTCCACAA
>JACMLA010000386.1 GCA_014379815.1 Bryobacteraceae bacterium
CCAGCAGTTATCACGGTTTGTCGACTCGTCTCGAACGGCGATTCAGCGCCGGACTTAGCTTCCTTGCCGTCTATACTTTCGGACGGTCACTTGACATGCAATCTAACATCGATCTGTGCGATGGCTGTACAAACTCGGGTGGCTCGGGCAACGTCCCCGATACCAGAAATCGCTGTTTGAATTACGGACTTTCGGACCACCAGGTAGCCCACCGCTTTGTGCTAAGTGGCCTCTATGAACTGCCCTTCGGACCGGGTAAGCCGATGCTGAACCGCGGCGTGACAGGCTACGTTCTTGGAGGATGGGCGCTAAGTGGAATTACAACTCTGTCGACCGGACTGCCTATCACCCTCAACCTGAACTTCGATAATGCGAACACGGGCAATGTGAACTGGCCTAACCGCATTGCCAGCGGCAACCTGGATAATCCAGGTCCGAACCGCTGGTTCGATACCTCGGCGTTCGTATTTCCTGCTCAGTATGTCCAGGGCAATGCGGGTCGCAATATCCTGATTGGCCCGGGCACGGTGTCAACCGACCTTTCCGTGCAGCGCAACTTTCGGCTGCCAATCAACGAAGGATCGCGACTCGAGTTCCGCGCCGAGGGATTCAACGTTTTTAATACTCCTCAGTTGGGACAGCCCGGAGCCACGCTCGGAGCGCCGAACTTTGGAGTCATAGGCGAGACCGCGCGATCGAACCGGCAATTGCAGTTCGGTCTGCGAATTATTTTCTGAGGCGCTGAGCGGCTTTGCGAATCGCTTCGAAGGCGCCAACGTCCCGCGAGCCTTCTGTGTCTTCGACCAGCTGCTTTGCGTAACGATTGGTATCCGTCTCGTACGTCGAGGCGGCCGCCTGAAGCGCCGGACCAGCTGGATCTGGAACCTTGTTGCGGAGTCCGGTAAAGTCGTTTCTTTCGAGAGTATGATTGGCCAAACTCACAACCTGTCGACGGGTGCTGAGTCGCGTCCCGTGACGCAGCGTCACGTGGGTTATGGCATGCGCGACCGCACTGGCAAACTGCCGCTCGCTGGTTGCTTCCGCGATAGTCCGAAGTGGTACAAACAACCAGCCGCCGGCGACAGAAAGAATCTCGGATCGGGAATCGTCGAAGGGCAGTATCAGGTCGCTTTGAGTCTTGTGAACCGGGGTCTGCCCGTCATGAAAGACTTGAATCTTCCAGTCGTACTCGCTCGAGATAGAGCGCGCGTACGTCTGCAGGGCTCGTAAAAGATCCGGATCCTGAACGATCGACAGCTCCGCTGCGAGCCTGGCTGCGACCTTAGCCCCTTTCTCACGTTCCGCGTCAATTGAGTAGAAGTTTATGCCTCTTTCAGCAGCCACAAGCGGAGTCGCAAGCACGCATAGCAATAGAAGTCGCATGCTATTGGTTTGACCCCGCGTGAGAGTTTTCTGGCTTCGGGGCCGGCACGCCCTCTGTAATGCCGCAGCCAAGGTACCGGCGTCCGTCGAAACACTTTGACTCCGAATCCCAACGCACCGGGGGAAGGTCGAATTTCCGGTACACCGTAAATTTCTTCCAGTCGGGCGAGAGTCGTACTTCGACGGCAGCCAGTTCGGGAATGCTGTTCTGAAAGACCTCGGAGAGCTCGTATAGTCTCTCGATGGGGCCCAAATTAAAGGCGCGATAAATCGAAAAGGTAATGAGCGGGCAGGCCCCGCACATACCTGAACCGAAGGGACTCTTAGTCGCTTCTGTGGGGCCGGATTTGATGAGCAGGGATTGGTCAGGCAACAGCTTAGTCTCCAGTTTCGCGTCATCGACAGGGAAAGCCGTTCGTTGCAATCTGCCCTTGTCCCGTCTCGCCAGCAGCGGACCACAAACGAACTGGCCGGGAGCGACCTCCCGCTCGAAGAATCGGGTCGAATTTATTGTGGGAGACAAGCTGTCCGGCTCGTACTGATAGCCTGTCGCAAAGTTTTGAATGATGAACGCCTCCCGAACCTGGCCCGTGTTACCGGGCAGGAACCATGCGGGGTACTCTTTGTGGAAGATGTCGCTCAGGCTGAGCTCATACCCGCAACTTGTGATCGTATACATCATGGGCGGATCCAAGGTCACAACGGGAAACGTAGAGGGTTGGCCGTATCGTCGATTCTGCGCAGTGCTTGAATAGGGCTGCGAGCCTGTTGCTCCGGCATGCGCGCTGAAGACGTCCACCATCACGCGCAGTCGATCGAGTTTCAGCGAGTTCACTGGTGGCAACGCGGTCCACGGTAACAGCGCGGTAAACTCATATCCATTCGTAGTGGGCATGAAGTCGAAGACCGGGGCTACTATGGGCTTCAACAGAATTAGCTTGTCGAGGCCCGGCTTCTGGTATTCTCTCTCAATCGAGGAATACGCAGCTGTCGCGAATGTCTCGACCGAGATGTTCGGCGCAAGCTGATACTGCCGAACGAACAGTCGCCTGAAGATGGCCCGATAGGCCTCCATGTCCTCAACAAACGCTGGGCAAAGCTCGCGCGCTTTCGCGTCAATATTCTCGCTGGCGCAGTTCCACATGCCGAACTGATTGCCCCATCCAATCATTGGCAGAACCGGATCAGATGCTGACGCCAGCCAGATCCCGATGTGGTCTTTCGCGGCCATCTCGTTCGCGGTCCGTGCGAATTCCGGCAGACCTCCCGCTACCTTGCCTTTGATGATGAGCCCCTCCGGGCCGCTATGGACTGTAACCGATCCCGTGCGACCGCCGGCTCTCAGCGGAGTGAGTTCGAAAGTGGTTTGCGCGAACCCACCCGTCGCGAGTAACGCCGCCAAAACCATTGCACGCATGCTTCAGAATCTCATTACGGGCGGCCTACCCAAACGGGGAGGGCCTGACTACTCGTTCTTCCGATGCCGTCGATGCTCGTGACATTGCATCCTGACATCAGGAGAACATGTGAGCAGCTTAAACGAGCTTTCAGAATCAATATCCGGAACTGTCGAGTCCGTTTCAAAATACGTAGTCGCAGTACAAGGCGGCACTCGCTTTGGTGCGAGCGGAGTGGTGTGGCAACCGGGAGTAGTCGTAACCACTCGCAGCACTTTACGGCGGGAAGACAATCTGCGGGTTACTACCGCAGACGGGAATACAGTTCCTGCCACCATCGCTGGCCACGATCCCGGAACCGACGTGGCTGTTCTTCGCTTCGAGGGTGAATCGGCGGCACGAGGTGAGCTGGCCGCAATACCGAAGCCAGGAGAACTTGCGCTGGCGGTAGGACGGTCGGCGAACACAGGTCCGAACGTCAGCCTCGGGGTGGTGAGCGCAATCGGCAAACCATGGCAGACCTGGCAAGGCGGAAAGATTGACGCCTACATAAGGCTGGACGTGAACCTGTATCCAGGCGTATCGGGAGCGGCGGTGGTGAACACGGCAGGAGCGCTGATAGGCGTCGTGTCCGGAGTGCTTTCACGGATTGCTCCTCTGGCGATTCCTTCAGCGACAATCGAGCGTGTGGTGGCCCAGCTGCTCTCTCGCGGAACGGTCACGCGGCCATGGCTTGGAGTCGGAGTCCAATCCG
>JACMLA010000387.1 GCA_014379815.1 Bryobacteraceae bacterium
CGGACTGATGTAGTTCAGTCTGTCCAGATAAGTGACCGAGTCCAGCGAAGCGCCGTAGTCCAGTTGCAGACCTTCGGCCAGATCCACGCGTTCGATCATGGTCAGCGACATCGTGCGCAACGGAGGCGCGTTGGATCGGCTAACGGCAATCCCGCGGGCCGGTATCCCAATCTGCTGAACGGTCAGCTTAAATTCAGGTCCTGCCTCCCCGCGGCTGAAGCTGGTTCGGAAACCAGCCGCAGGCACATCCGACCCGAGACCGTAACCGACATTCCCTGTAAATTGAACCTGATTGCGGCCAAAGAAAGAAGTGGCCAAAGCGAAAGTCGTCCCAAGATCCGGCTGGTTATTGCCGGTGCTGAAGGGGCTGATTGATTCTCCTGAAGACAGTTTGACGAGACCACGGGTGTCGCTAAACATCGCACTGGCGGTACGGGAAACCGGGTCGGGATCCTGCATGTCGATGCCGGGCAGTATACGGTTTACAGGTCGGGAAGCCATCGTGCCGCGAAGGACCCAGCGCCAGTCATCGCTCATCATTGTGCCTGGAGACTTTGAAGAGTAGACCAGTTCCACACTGCTCAGGACATTGGCCAGGTTTACCGCCAGAACACTTTGCATCCCCGGCTGAACCAGAATATTTCGCTTGATGGCGGGCACAAAGCTGGAGACCGTGACCTTCAGCGAATACAGGTCAGGCATCAGAGAGGCAAACTTGAATTCGCCTCCCGCGTTGGTCAGGATCTTCTCAACCAGCTTTTCGTGACGGTTGTAAAGATGGACGGTCGCGCCCATTTGTGGCACTCCGGAGGCATCCCGCACGGAACCAGAAAGAGTTCCAGACAGTTGAACTGGTAGAGCAGCCTGACACACGATTGGTGTAAGGGCTGCTCCGAAAATCAGCACCGTGTTTAGCTGGAATACTCTGCCGGCAGCTATGTGCAACTATGGTCCTCCAAACAACCTGTCCCGCTACTCCGAGACGTGGTAAACCCGGATGTTCCCCGCCACCGACCCGCTACGCCTTAGTTTACTGGAAAATTTTAGTTAACTAAAATTTTTAGTTTACAGTGAAGTTCGTAGCCTGGGTGAGCGTCTGGTTGCTGTTCCGGTCGGTGATCTTCATCCGCAAGGTGTACTGACCGGGCTCGAGCGTTTTCAGCGGGAGCACTTTTTCCACCGTTACCTGGTTAGCCGAGGCACTCTCTATTTTGGCAACGTCTTCGCTGAATTCGAAGATCTTAGCGTTGTCAGTCTTCTTGGAAACTTCATACTCAATCAGACCGTTCGGCTTCTGGGTCTTTTCGTCCGGCTGGAAGTTGTACAGCTGAACGTAGATTCCCATCTTCTCGTCGCGCTTGAAACTCTCCGTCAGGCGCGGCCGAACTTTAGACGAGCCGATCACAAATTGTCCCGTGCCGATGTTACGCGTAGGCACCTTTTCGATCAGGTCTGCGAGCACGACTGAGCTGGATGCAAGCTTCTCTTCGTCAAAGTGTGGAACCTGCAGCGCCATCTCATAGTTGTTCATGTTGCCGCTAACCACGTCCTTGGCAACGACATTCATCCGGTAAGTCCCCGGTGGCAGAGGCACAGACTTCTGAAAAACGCTAAGCCCCTTGGCATAATCTCCCAGCATCTGGGTGGGTGCCTCGACCGTGACCGTTTCCTCGAAGATGTTCACCGGACGCCGGGTCATCGAGGTGATGCGGGCATAAATGTTGACGATTGCCTTGGAAACGCCTTCTTTGTCCTGGAACTGCAGATCACGGCGGTCAAACTGCAAAGTAATGTTCGCCATCACGCTGGAGTTGGTGATGCGCATGAAATCGGCACGCGCCCGCATTGGCAAAACGTTATACCGGATCGTAGAACTGACGGCAGCTTCGAGATCCTTGAACTTGATCTGGGGCGGTTTCTGGAGCATCGCGAACTGGTTCAAACGCTCAAACTGATTCATGCGCGCGGGCATGGGCTGATTGCCTGTACCGAGTCGCGTACCGTCGGTGCGATTGAACCGGTCGTTCTTGGAAGAGATACCCATCTGCTCCATCAAAGTCAGACCTGCATTCGGAACGTATAGAAGAGCGTCCTTTTCCGATGGGTCCATTGTCATGCGGTACTCGCCAGTCATGGTCGGGTCAACAAACTCGATCATGATGTCGTTGCCCAGACCTTCGAGATACCGGTATCGCCAGATCTCAAATGGGTACGTCGACGTATTGCCGCCGCCTTCTTCCACCGGGCGCTGATAACTTCCACCGGAGGGATGAGACTCGATCTCAGCCGGCGGGCCGAACGTTATATAGATACGGCCGCGATCTGTTTTCCAGCCCGGTATGCCCGACGCGTAGCGCTCGTTCGCATAAGCAATGCGGCGGTAGTGCTCTTCCTTGTATTCATTCTCCGCTGAGTCCGGAGTTGGATCGCGTCGCAGCCAGAAGTTTTCAATGAAGATCTGCTTTTCATCGTCAGTGGAGAATCGCTTCAAGGACTGGCGCTCTTCATCAGTGATGATGTAGCCCACATCTTCACTGAGCCACTTGCGGTAGGGTCCTTCCAGCTCTTTGCGGAGTTTAGCTTCGCGCTTTCGAATCTCTCTTTCCGAGAGTGGTTTCGCGACGGTTTCGCGGACCTCAGTCGATGTGACCTTCTTCTCGGCAAAACCGGCGCTGGTGAACAGCAAAGCCCCGGCGACAGACGCGACTGCAGAAATCCTGCTGATCTTCATGAAACACTTCCCTGTTTGCGACACAGACGAGCACCTTCAATTGTAGGGCCGACTAACGGGCCAGTCAATGACAGCGAAGTCGGGCTCAAATGGTCCACACGAATTACAAGCTGGATGCATATCCCAGACTGATCGGGTACATCCACCTTCTTTTTCCCTTGACAGAGTATTACTGTACTAGGGTAGTATCACTGTAGCACAGAAGATGCAGTTTCGAATCCATCCCGGTTCCGGCATGCCAATCTACCTGCAACTAATGCAGCAGATCCGGCATGCGATCGAGACGGGGGCGCTGCAAACGGGAGATCAGCTGCCTGGTCTCCGCAAACTGGCGGAAACGCTGGTAATGAATCCGAATACCGTGGCGAAGGCCTATCGCGAGCTTGAGCATGAGGGCGTGATCGAGTTACGGCACGGATCCGGAGCCTTCATTGCGGAACAGGCGCAAAACGCGGGAGTAGCGACGCTGATGAAAGAGGCACAGCCGATTGTGGAACAAGCCGTCGAGCGGCTGATGGCGTTGGGCTTGAACGAGCAGGAGGTACGGCGGCTGGTGGATGCCGTATTGATGCAACACAAAGGATCAGGTGATGGAACCCACGGTGATTGAGGTCGAAGGTCTGACGAAATCGTATAAGCATGTTTCGGCGCTTCGCGGGCTCGACCTGAAGATTCCCCGGGGCTCTGTGTGCGGTTTCCTGGGCAGGAACGGCGCAGGCAAGACCACGACTCTTCGGATACTGCTGGGACTGGCAAGAGCCGACGCCGGGCGGGCCGCTGTTTTTGGTTTACCCTGCGGCCACGAAGCTTCCAGCATAGAAATTCGCAAACGAACCGGGTACGTGAGTGAACGGAAACAGCTGTATCCCTATATGACAGTGGATCAGGTGATTCGCTTCACAAAGCCTTTCTATCCCAAATGGAATGACCGGCTGGAAGTGCACTACCGGCACCTGTTCGAACTGGACGGAAGTCGTCGCATTCCGGCTCTTTCCAAAGGTGCTTTGAGCAAACTAAATCTCCTGCTCGCGCTGTGCCGCGGTGCCGACCTTCTGATTCTGGACGAACCCACGGACGGTCTTGACCCGGCGGTAACCGAGGATGTTCTGCAGGCACTTGTCTCCCATGTGGCGGAGGAAGGGGTAACCCTGTTCTTTTCGTCTCATCAACTTCAGGAAGTCGAGCAGATTGCGGATTGGGTGTGCCTGATTCACGAAGGAAGAACGGTAGTCAATGAATCCCTTGAGGACTTGAGAGGAACTTGTCGCCGGGTGCAGATGGTGTTTGAAAGCAATGTGAACGAGGCAGCAGCGCGCCTGGCAGAACTGGGGAAGGTGCGACAGGACGGACGCTGGGCTTCAGTTCTGGTACGCGACGGAGGCCACCGCGCAGTTGAGCTAGGTAGGGCACTTGGAGCGAAGTCCATCGAGGTCGAACCCGTGTCTTTGAAAGAGCTGTTCCTCGATAGTGTGAAACGCGACAGTGTCAAACGCGAAACGGAGGTGATGTGAAATGCTCTGGTATCGATCCTGGCTCGAGTGTAGATGGCGACTGCTTCTGTGTTTGGCTGTAGCACTGGCAATAGCTGGGACCGGCGCTTTCACCGTGGCTAGCCAAACTTCCTCGCCCAATGATGAATTGCTGGGAAGGACTGCACCTGCCCTGCTGGCCGGAATGAGCGAAGACGCGAAGAACGTTTTCCTTTCCTGGCAACGATATCTGCTGATGCTGACGTCCTTTTCGATCCCACTCAGCGCGATGGTACTGGCAGGTTCGGGAATCGCTACTCAGACTGCCTGGGGGTCCTCTTGCGGAATGCATTCGGCCACCGCTTATACGCTCTCCTTGCCCGTGTCGAGGGCGCGTCTGATTGGGGTCCGAAGTGTGGTTGGCCTATCGCTTCTGGTTGTCGTGATTCTCGTGCATATTGCCGTGGCGACGGTGGTAGGCTGGCAATCCGGGGCTCTCAAGGAAGGGTCGTCGTTGCTGGCCTTACTTGGACCCACGATTTTGGGTGGCGCCGTGTATTACTCGGTTGCCGTGTTTCTTGGCAGCTTTCTCAGCGAGTCAGTCGCTCAACTTGGGACTCTCGCCCTGACTGGAGCAGTCACCGGATACTCCATGGCCGGCGGTCCCGGGTGGTTCAATATCTCGGCATTCATGCGCGGGCAGGAATCTCTGCTCGGCCTGGGGGCAACCGTCACGCCTGTCGTTTACCTGGCGTTCGCGGTCGCCATGATGGTCGGCGCCTGGTGGATTTTGAGCCGCAAAGAATACTAATCAGAAACGCAAACTATGGCACAAATGGGTAAAAAGGCGTCGATGATGCGCACAGGATTCGTGTGCCTGTTCCTCGCAGCCGGCAGGTGTCTTGCTTTCGAGGATTCCGTCTACCTGAAATCGTTCGATCAGGTCTGGACAACGGTTCGGGATCAGTATCCCGACAAAGAGATGGCAGGGATTGACTGGGAAGGCTCACGACAGGAGCTACGACCGCAAGTAGCACAGGCGCAATCAAGAGCGGAGGCACGTTCGCTACTAAGCAAACTGCTTGGCCGTCTGCCAATCTCCCACTACGCCATCATTCCAGAGGAAGCGTACACGGACTTCCGCAATCAGGCTAATGGCGATTCAGGTATGGAGATTCGCCTCATCGATCAGGAGACCGTGGTCACCTCGGTGAACAGCGGGGGTCCCGCCGACCTGGCAGGCATTCGCCCCGGCGACGTGATCCAGGCGATCTCTGGAGTGAGCACAACAGAGGTCTCCCGCAAGGCCGGATCTGCTCTGGACGCGTACTTCCGCGTCTACAAACATCTGCGCGGACCTGCCGGTCAGAAGATCCCTGTGACTTTGGGTAGCGGAAGGACCGCAGAAGTCATGCTCGCTTTACCCGCCGGTAAACCGATTCGATTCGGGAACCTCCCGCCTGTCGATGCCAGTCTCGCAACCAGGAGGCTCGAGGGTCCAGCGGGCTACGTTCGCCCGGGCATTTTCTTCGATCCGGAGAATCTCGCTCGCACCTTAGAGTCATCCCTCAACGACTGTGCAGACTGCAAGGGCTTCGTTCTCGACCTTCGAGGCAATTTTGGAGGCATGGTCTTTCTGGCCTCCACCGTCGCGGGCTGGTTTGTTGCCGAGCCAGTTTCGCTGGGAACGTACACCACGCGGGAGATGACGTTGAAGCTTGCAGTCAATCCAAGAGTCAATGCGTTTCGCGGTCCGCTCGCAATCCTGATTGACGAGCTCTCTATGTCTACATCCGAGTTTCTCGCGGGTGGTTTGAAAGATCTCGGAAGAGCGCGACTTTTCGGTGTCACGTCAGCCGGAGCAGCGGTCCCGTCACAGATTCAAAGGCTACCCTCTGGCGATGGATTCCAATATGCGTTCGCCTCCTATCGATCCGCGGGAGGCGAGGTTCTGGAAGGCAAGGGGGTCGCACCTCACGTCGTAGTGCGACCGACGCGCGCCGGCTTACTTGCCGGGCATGACGAAGTACTTGAAGCAGCACAACAGTGGATCTTAAAGGAGCAGAAACAATGACTCGTCGCATTCTTTGTTCGTTGATTTTGTCTGTGGCCGGCTGTGCTGGCGCAGGCGAACTGCCGTCAGCCGAGACGCTGATGGACCGCTACGTGGAAGTCACCGGTGGAAAAGCAGCCTGGGAGAAGGTGAAAACACAAACCATAAAGGGCTCTATCGAGTTCGCTGGCCAGGGTGTGAAGGGCACGATGGAAACCTGGCTAAGTGCGGGTGAGCAGAGTCGCGTGACGATGACGCTCGACGGAATCGGTCTGATTGAATCCGGCACGACCGGAGGTACCGCGTGGTCCAATTCCGCCATGCAGGGTCCACGGATTCTGGACGGCGAAGAACGCAATCTGGCAATACGAAATGCACGCGTCGACCGGGTCCCACGCTGGCGCGAGATCTATAAAGAAGTTAAAACCGAGGCCGAAGAAGAAGTAAATGGAAAGCCGGCGTTACGTGTGAGTGTCGTACCGTCTACGGGCGGCAAGCCTGAACTTGTGTGGTTCGACAAAGAGTCCAACCTTATAGCCAGGGCACGCCTCGTTACAACGTCACCGATGGGAGAAGTATCGGTCGAGAGTACCTTCAGCGACTACAGGGAGGTGTCAGGAGTAAAGGTACCTTTCGCCTTCGACCAGAAAGTCGGCCCACAAGTCATTAAGATTATGCTTTCCAGCGTGCAGATCAACCCCGAGGTCGCGGCGGATCGGTTCATCCTGCCTGAACCTGTTAAGGCTCTTCAGAAACCGGCAGCGGAGTAACGTTTGCTCCGCAGTATACTTGCAATCCGGCCTGGTATGCGCCTTCCAGATACCCACAAGTTTCGCTTGTTCGGCATTGTACTGATGACTGTGATCGGTCTGGGAGCTGGCGGGCTCGCAATTTACCAAAGCCAAAGAGTGCACCGTCTCACCATCGCGGCAGGTTCGGCGAATGGGGAAAGTTACGTTCTTAGTCTGGCTTTGAAGGTTGTCGTAGAAAGACATCACCCCAACGTTCGATTGCAGGTTCAGGAGACAGGCGGCACCGCCGAAAACCTGGGTTTGCTGGAGCAGGGATCCGCCCAGCTGGCAGCCGCCCAGGGCGATGCGCCTACTGGAAGCTCGGCACGGATGATCGCAGTGCTGTATGACGATAAGTTCCAGTTGCTGGTACATGACGGCTCGTCTATCAGACGTTTCGCCGACTTGAAGGGACAACGTATTGCGCTCCCGCAAACAGGAGGTCAGTACAAGTCGTTTCTTCATGTAGCGGAGCACTTCGGTCTGACTGCACGTGACTTTCAGTTCATTGGTCGGAACGAAAGCCAGTCCGATCAGGC
>JACMLA010000388.1 GCA_014379815.1 Bryobacteraceae bacterium
AGCGCGATCGCTGAGACCAGGATCAAGAAAAACGTCAGAACCAGCGCGATCTTTTGCGCAGCTTCGAGAATTCCCGCAAGATTCTCTACCTGATAACGCGCTCCAGGACGGTGACGGCTTTCCACGATCTGCCGGACAGTCCTTGTCAGGGGCACTACGTCTTCAGTGTTCCGGGCCTGCACATACAGAGGGTCGACGCGTTCTACCGGGACAAAATACTTCTGCACGGTGATCGGTATCAGAATGGTCTCGTCCGTGAGTTCGGAAAGGCCAAATGTACTGGTTCGCTCCTTAAAGGTCCCAATCACGTCGAATTGCAGGCCATGCAACTTCAGCTTCTGTCCCACCGAAGCGGACTGGCTGCCATAGAGCCGTTTAGCGAGCTTCTCCGTCAGCATGGCGACACGAGCCCGCATCGGCACATCAGTGGAATCCATGAAGCGCCCCGCAAGCACGGCGAGATTGCGTACATTTTTGTATTGATCGTCTGAACCGATGATGCGAATGTCTTCCTGACGCCCTCCGATAGAGAGGATGTCATACGACGTCATCACCCCGGTCGCCGCGGTAATCTTGCCTCCGAGTTGCTGTCTGACGGCTTCAACGTCGGCGAGTTTGACGAAATCCGCATCGACCTGCGTCGCTGTCTGACTGCCAGCCTCGTAGCTGGCGTAGATCATATTAGAGCCGATCCCACGAATCTGGTCGAGAATGTAGTCGCGGCTGGTGAGCGAGATCGTAACGACGAGAATGACCGACGCGTTCCCGATGACCAGACCCAGCGCTGTCAGGAGCGTCCGGACTTTATTCGAGGCCAGTGACTGATAGCTGAAGCGTAGTGCTTCACCGAAATGCATTCAGGATTCTCAGGCTCCTGAAGCCTGCCTGAGTAAGCGCTGGGCTTCGGAACGAGGAGGATCGTCCGGACTTAACGAAGACTGGAGATACTTCTCCAGCAGCACTTTCGCCACACCCAGGTTTTGCTTTGCGCGGACGTAAGCGCTCGCACGTTCGAACAAAAGTCGCGGAGCACCGGGATTTAGCTGTTCGGCTTTTGCGAGAACTGCCTCACTTTCGTGCAGGCGACCTTGTTTGGAAAGGAAGCGTGCAAGATCGATAGCACGCCCGACGGACTTTGGAGCCATATCGAACGCAGACCGAAAGTGGAATTCAGCGGATTTGAACTCTTTTCGCTTCTCAGCCAGAAGCGCAAGATCGTAATGGTACTCGATCGGATCGAGAGTTTTGATGTTCTCGGCAAGCTTTGCGGCCTTATCCAGGCCTCCGCCCAGAAAACCAGGTGCCTCGAGGTAGTAACTGAACAAGTCGTTCACGGCTTCGAGGTTGCGACTGTCAAGCTCTACCGATCTTTCGAAGTTCTGTCGAGCTTTCCCAGCCAGAATCGGTGCACTCAACGGATTCGAGGTCTCTGCGCGCCTCCCGAAAGCCTTGCCAAGCCAGTTAAAGTACTGCGAGTTCTTAGTGTCAGCCGCTACAGCCTTCTCAAAAGCGTCGGTCGCTTTCTTGAAATCGCTCAGCATGAACCAGGCTTTACCAGTTAAGAATGCAGCCGCTGGATCCCCAGAGTCGGTCATCGGCTTAAGCATGTCTACGACCTGCCGGTAGTTCGTGCGAACGAACTGAGCCTGCGCGTTTTCCAGCTCCCCTGCTCCAAAAAGAGCAGGTGCCAGAAATAGTAGTGTCGAAAGCGCGATCCGCATCGAATACCCCTTGGTTAGTGATTACTATTTTGCAATCACTGCCCCTTTGGATGCAACTAATCTGACGCCGGATACGACAGCAACCAAAATCTTATGGAGTTTACGAATTTTTAACGAAGCAGGTTGAGTCGCAGTTGCACCGCCTTAAGCACTTACGGCGTCCACAGGACTGTTGTATTCTGTATGTAAACGCGACAACCCCCACGTACGGAGGCTCACCTGATGGCAAACTTCTTCCGCAGGCTTCCGACTCTTCTCCTTTTCGCAGGCGCAGCAATGGCCCAGACGTCCCAGATTGAGGGCGTTGTGAAGGACGCGAGCGGACAACCCCTGAAAGACGCTCTGATTAAGATAGAGCGCAAAGATATCCGAGGCAGCTACAAAGTAAAGACAAAGAAGAAAGGGGATTTCCTGCATGCCGGCTTACCCCTTGGCACCTATGACGTTAGCGTCGAGGTTGAGGGCAAGGAGATTGACAGAGTAGGCAACGTCCGGACCAGACTGGGCGACCCAACAATTGTCAATTTCGACCTGAAAGCTCAGGCCGAAAAGCAGCAGGAAATCGCGAAGGCCGCCGAAACCGGCGAACTCACCAAAGAGCAGGCCCGGGACATGAGTCCGGAGCAGAAAGCTGCTCTCGAGAAGGCAGCAAAAGAACGTACCGCGTCCATGCAGAAGAACAAGGCTCTCAACGACGCCTTCAACCTTGGCATGGAAGCCATGAAAACCAAGCAGTACCCCGCCGCGCTGGAGCAATTCACCAAAGCCGGCGAGCTGGATCCCAAGCAGCATGTGATTTGGGGTAATCTGGCCGAAACGCACTCAGAACTCGCCAAGGCGCAATCCGGAGCCGAACAGGCCGCGAGTCTCGAAAAATCTGTCGAGAACTACAACAAAGCAATTGAGTTGATGCCCAGCGACGCGGGATACGTGAACAATCTCGCTCTGGTCTACGCGCGGATGAAGAAATACCCTGAAATGGAAGGACAGCTCAAGAAGGCCGTTACGCTCGATCCGACCAACGCTGGCCGTTACTACTTCAATATGGGTGCTGTGCTGACGAACGCGGGACAGACCGATGCCGCTTGCAGCGCCTTCAAGAGCGCTACCGATACCGACGCCAACTACGCAGATGCTTATTACCAGTACGGAATCTGTTTGACCGGGAAGGCAACGTCCAAGCCGGACGGTTCGCTGATCTTCCCCGAAGGCACATCCGATGCATTCCAGAAGTATCTTGCGCTGAAGCCAGATGGTCCGTACGCAGAATCGGCAAAGGGAATGCTGCAGACGATGGGAAGCAAGATCGAGACCCAGTACTCAGCACCCGGTGCGAAAAAGCCCGTCCCGGGCCGCAAAAAGTAAACCTGACCCGCAGTATAAGGGCATTCGGTCGGCGGGTGCCCTCCCGCTTTAACTCTCTTCTATGCTTCGTGCCATCCTCCTCGCTGTCCTCGCGATTTTCCTGCTTACCGTATTCCGGATGATTGCAGGTGTCTTCACCAAAGGTGTGGCAGAAATGATGAATCCCGCCAGGCCCGAAGGTGCTCAAAAGCCACCGCCAGCGCATGAATCCGCCAGCCAGTCGACCGAAACCCTGAAGCGCGATCCAGTCTGCGGCACATTTGTACCGGCGACATCTGTTTTTCGTAAAACCGTGCGTGGCGAGGTTACCTGTTTTTGCTCGGCCGATTGCCGCGACCGCTACACCGCGTAGCTTTCGACGGGTCTGGACAGAGGCTGCATTGGCGCGTCGTAAACCGCAGGATGGAGGTTCGCGAACGTTTCCCAGCCCGCAGTGCCCGGGGTTAATACCAGTGCGTTCGACAGCTGATCGGTCAGCTCGCGGACCATCTTGTGATAACGAACAGAATACGAGGCGTCGCTGAAGCGAAGGATGGCCATCTCGCAGCCGTACTGCGGGTCGAAGTACATCGGCATCTTTCTGCCGTCAGACTCCAGAAAGGAGCCGCCCAAACGCTGCAGGATCATGGCGGACTGATTCCTGACCGTGGCCGTAGTCACACCCACAGCACCACCTAGCAGCTTTGCCCAGCAGAAGGCGCTCAGCGCGATCTTGATGGCCTCAGGGGTATGCCGTATCGATTCTGCGAGGGCCCAGCCGCCAGCCTCCACAAACGCCATTCCCAGAGCTCGTGCCTGGTCCATCTCGCGTTCCACCGCACGGCGGAGGGAGGCGGCCCAGTGAGGATCTTTGGCCAGCCAAGCTCTGCTAACCCCCACGTGTTCCCATCTGGCAGACAACGAGTGTGCATGGAACCGGGCACAACCGACAACCTGTCCACCATCGCCAACTGTCAGGAGATGCCAGCTCTGGTCATCAACAGTCTGTACGTGCCTGCCATCGGAAGTCAGGGACGCGCGGGAGATTGCGCCCTCGCCGGAATAGATATGTCCGCGGAGACGTTGCATCGAGGCTAGCAGCCGATGATGCAGTCTGGGGGAGTCCGTTACGTTGCGGAAAGCCGCTGGTACCACTGCGCCCGCTGGAGCAAGCAAAATGTTTGTTCTTCTACCCTGACCGCGATGACTAAAGTTCATAATATCCTCCGCCGCTTGCCCGCAGGCACACTTCGACCCAGGACCATCCGCAGGGAACCTGTGTGGTCAAATACTGCCTCTTAAACCGCCGGACCACCTAGCTGGTGATTGGTCGTAAGTTTAAGAAAGTTAAATACATCCTGTGAGATAAAACTTAACAGGAGTGCTGCTTTGTCACAAGTCCGCATTGGCGTAGGGGGGTCCCCCCAAACGAGTGTAGAAGCGACTTCTCGTACTAGTAGTACCAGCGATTGAATAGTCCCATACTCAGTGCTGGGGACTACGATTGCAAGTGATTGGCCTGTAATAACTTACGCGACAACTTAGGGCAGTTTGGAAGCAGACTTGAGGAGGAAACTCAGTATGTGGGGGGTGAGGGGGCTAAGTAAGACTCATGAAACGGTTTAAAGTGGGAATCGCTTAGTACGGGGCAGGTGTTTACTCTAGCCTGATACCCGCAACAGCGCTGTAAAAAGAAGTGGGGCGACACCCTCGCGGGTATCGCCCCATGGTTGCTACGAGATTAGGTCAGTTACTTCTTGCGACGAACGAGGGCAATCATCGCGAGACCGCTCAATCCCAGAAGGATGGAGGATGGCTCAGGAACGGCGGAGGTAACGTTGAAGGTTGCAGAGAAAGGCACGTTCACACTGCCGCCGAGAAACACAGTTCCGAGCGTCTGCTGATAGGGCTGGCCGAGGAATGTAGCGGTAAAAACGCCGTCAAAATTGCTGAGGGAGTTGTCGGACGTGTCGATTACCGTCCCGCGTACCGAGAAAGAAGCCGACGAGGAGAGACCGGCGGTCGCATCGGTGAAATTGTTCAGGTTATAAGGAGAAACGGAATCGCCAGAAGGGGGAACCGTGCAAACTTGTCCATTCGCCGCAGCAGCAAAACACTGAGCGGAGGAGAACTGCCCAGGAAGCACCAGTTCAAGGGTGAACAGGTAGGTCGGGAAGGCTGCGAGGGTCAGATACGGGGTAACCGAGAGCGGTTGTCCGACAGGCTGACTCACATCCGTACGGTCGGTGATCGAACCGAAAGTGAAGCCACCGTTGAGAGCAGCGAAAGACCCGGTATTCGGTCCGGGGATGGTGACGATTGTGCCGGTTCCGCCGCCGACAGGAACGAAGTCCAACGAGGTAAGGTTGACAGTCGCACCGCCGCCGAAGCTGAAAGATCCGTTAATAGGTGTTGCAGTGGCCAACATTGCGGTTGTGCTGAACAGCGCAACGGTAACCATAGCTTTTTTAAAATTTTGTAAGTTCACATGTCCTCCGATGAAGCTAAGCATATACGTAGGCCTTGCGGCTACGTACAAACCATCCACCCTACATTAATCTATCCGGGGCCCTAATTGCAATCGATCTTCCGTATTTGTCCATACAGATTCCGGGCTTGACACAGTGAGAAGATCGCTCAGCAGCCCTAAGAAAACACTGAGGTTAACAGCTTTTAAGGCTTTCCCTGACCGTGAGGTATATACTCCAGGTACCGTGAACAGAAGACAAGTGTTGCAAGGTGCGCTGGCGGGTGCGGGAAGCATGGCCGGCGCGGGAAATGCAAGCGCCGCATCGCAAAATGCCGTCGGTCCCGTCGCACAAACTGGGACGGCCGTCTGGAAGCCGCTACTTTTCGATAATCATCAGAATGAGACAGTTACACTCCTGACAGAACTAATCATTCCCAGAACCGACACGCCCGGTGCGCGAGACGCAAAGGTCAATGAATACATCGACCTCATTCTGCACGACGGACAGCCCGAACGGCGCAGCCGCTTTATACAAGGACTCGGCTGGCTGGATGGGTACGCAATCCGACAGCACGGTGGTCCTTTCCTTCGGCTGTCCGGGGCACAGCAAGTCAACCTGCTGAAATCCCTGGATACATCGACCGACGCCTCGCTCCAGCCTGGTGCGGAGTTCTTTCGTCAGGCGAAGCAACTAACGGTCCAGGGTTATTACACCTCCAGAGCGGGAGTTGACGAACTAAATAAGGGTGGAAGCGTGCCAGGCAGCGTTGGCTGCGCTCACGAAGGCAAGCATTCAGTAAGGTAAGCACAAATGTCACAAATCGCAGGAACAAACCGACAGGTTTTCGATGTCATCGTTGTAGGCTCCGGGGCGACCGGAGGCTGGGCAGCCAAAGAACTTACCGAAGCTGGACTGAGCGTCGCGGTTCTCGAAGCGGGCCCGAAAATCACGCCAAAAGACTTTTCCGAGCACGTCCAGCCGTACCAGCTCAAGTACCGGGGCAACGACCCCCACATGCTTGAGAAGCGTCCGATTCAGGGTCTGGTGTATGCCTGTCGCGAAAGCAATCAGGAGTGGTTCGTCAACGACATCGAGAACCCTTACACTACCGACAAGGACAAACCTTTTCACTGGATCCGGCAGCGCGTCCTCGGAGGCCGGTCTCTCTCATGGGGTCGCCAGAGCTACCGTATGGGCGACATCGACTTCAAGGCAGCCAGCCGGGACGGATTTGGCGAAGACTGGCCCGTCTCCTACGCTGACCTCAAGCCTTACTACGAGCGCGTCGAACGCTACATCGGAATCAGTGGTCAGGAAGAGAATTACGACGTCCTTCCCGACAGCATCTTTCAGCCGCCAATGGCGATGACTTGCGGCGAAGAGGTAATGCGCGACCAGCTAAAGAAGAAGATGGGGCGCATTGTCACGATTGGACGCGTGGCTATCCTGACTCAGCCGTTAAATGGGCGTCAACCTTGCCATTATTGCGGTCCGTGCGAACAAGGCTGCTCCACGTTCTCGTACTACAGCAGTCCCTGGACGACTCTGAAGGCGGCAGGGGCTACCGGCAAGCTGACGCTGCTAACCGATGCGGTTGCCAGCCACATCGTGATGGACAAGAACACGGGAAAGGCTGCGGGAATCGCTTACATCGACAGAACGACGCGAGTGCCCCGCGAGGTTCGCGCCAAAGTAATCGTCCTTTGCGCGTCCACACTGGAATCCACCCGTCTCCTGCTGAACTCGGCCCCGGGCGGACTCGCGAACTCGAGCGGAGCTCTGGGCAAGTACCTCATGGACCATATCTACGGTGGCGGCGCCGCCGGGGAAATGCCGATGCTCCGCGCGAATCCCTGGTTCGGGCCACCTCGCAGACCGAACGGCGTGTACGTTCCGCGTTTCCGGAATGTGAAAGAGAAAGAGACCAACGGCTTTATACGGGGCTATGGTTATCAGGGCGGAAGCAGCCCGGCTTTTGCAATGAACGCGCAAGGGTTCGGAGCAGAATTCAAAAAAGCTGTCCGCGAACAGGGTAAGTGGTTCGTGAATCTGGGAGTGTGGGGCGAATGCCTGCCACGCCCGGAGAACTTCGTCGAGATCGACAAGAATAAAGTCGACGCATGGGGTATCCCAACCCTTAAGATCCACATGAAGTGGAGCGACAACGAACTCAAGCTCTTCGAAGACGCGAGGCAACAGGGCGCCGAAATGCTGGAAGCGAGCGGAGCCACCTCAGTCCGCGTGACGGGCGAGCCGTCCGTTCCCGGCTTCTGCATCCATGAAATTGGAACCGCACGGATGGGTAGCGATCCAAAGAAGTCTGTGCTGAATGCCTTCAATCAAACTCACGATGTGAAAAATGTATTTGTGACCGACGGAGCCGCGTACGCCTCCAGCGCGTGTCAGAATCCAACACTCACAATGATGGCGATCACAGTTCGAGCCTGCGACCACATCAAGGATCGATTCCGGCGGGGTGAAGTTTAGCCCGGGGAGAGCATATGGGAAGTTTGTCAGCGGCGCTGGTGACCTTCGAGCATTTTCTGGAGTTCGAGGATGAAGATCAGGGGTACAGACGAGAGTTGCACGACGGCGAGGTCGTCTTAGTTCCTCCCGCACGACCTGCCCACGTCAGACTGCAATGGCACTTGCAGAGACTGCTTTCTCAGCTGGTTGCGGAAGACGCCGCGGTAGTTGCGGAGTGCCCGTACAAGCCACATCAAAACTTTCAGTTCTGGTACGCGGACGTCGCGGTCGTGCTGGCGTCCGACTGGAACGATAAAATGCGGGGCGACAACTGGGTATCATACTCTCCCGCCCTGATTGCAGAAATTCTCTCCCCTTCGAACCGCCCTAGTAAAATCAACCAGCAAAGGATCGTGGCGATGTCGGCGGGAACGCTGGAGTTCTGGGTCGTCGATGGGGACAGCAGGACGGTCCACGTCACCACGGATTCCGGTGTCACAATACATGTACCCGGATCATTCGTCCCTCTACAAGCTCTGTCTGGCCGACTGGTCTCAGTAGCGGAGATCTTCAGCACGCTCTAACTGCGCGGCATCAGGATGGGAGTCGAAGCTTTCATTTCGTATTCGCACCGGGATCAGGACGACCGCTTGCGGAGCGTTCTGATGACGAACCTGAAAGTCCTGCAACGCCAGGGCTTGATCACAACATGGCACGACCGGGACATCTCGGCTGGCATGGAGTGGAAAGAGCAGATCGATGAGCACCTCCGGTCTGCTGGCGTCATCCTGCTACTGATCAGCCCTGATTTTCTTGCCTCTGATTATTGCTACGACAACGAAATGAAGGTTGCGCTCGAGCGCCACCAGCGGGGCGACGCAGTTGTCATTCCAATCATTCTTCGACCGTGCGACCTTACCGATGCGCCTTTTATGAAGCTGGAAGCGTTGCCGGCAAAGGCGAAGCCGATTACATTGTGGTCCAACGAAGACGAAGCGTTTGTCAGTGTGGTGCAGGGAATCCGCCGGGCTGTTTCGCTCCTTCAGAAAAGGGCCCTGGACCCTGGGATGGAGGTGTCCACGCCTGTCATTGATATGGAACCCGGGGCCGAATTCGTGGAAGGCGAGAGGGTCCTCGACGCAGCCATCGCGCGTCAGGTTTATGTGGACCGCACCACGGAGCTACTCGTGCTAATCCGCAGAACAGAGTCAGGAGGTTTGCGCGCGGTGGTCACCGAAGAGCCCGAAATCGGGATCGAGCCCGATCAGGTGCGCTCCAAACCATTTCTCATGAGCTGGCCACTGGGAGACGACGGGCAGCCTGACAGTCTCCGGGTGGGAGTTCGTCTGGATTCGCCTGACTTCGATCCGCCGCAGCAGAGTAAAGTGCTCGTGGTCCCACCCTTCCGGGACTCTGAAGTCTGCACCTTCCTGCTGGCTCCGCAAAAGACCGGGCCTCTGGTGGTGCAGGTAGAACTGAGTTGGGAAGAAGCACTTCAGACCTCCCGTGTCCTGAGAACCCAGTGCTCTGCCGAAAGCGCGCCTACTCCGGACAGTGGTAAGACCCCCATGCATGTGATTAGCGTTCCGCTTTTTGCAGCATCGCTTTCGGCGGCATCGCTCTCGGCACCATCGCTCTCGGCAGCATCATGGTCCGGCACAGCAGCTGTGGCGGCACGCGCAAAGGCTGATTCTTTTCCCAGGACCGCTTCCCCGGCCACGACAGTGGATCGTCCCCGAAAAGATACTCGGGAAAATTGGTTGAGCTCGAAAGCTCTCGCTACGGCTGCCCTTGCAGTACTGATGGTGGGCGTAGCGGGGACTTACTCATTGCTGAATCTCGGAGGTTTGGGCGAGCCAGACACTGGTCCTGCCAGCATTGACTCCGGTCCAGCCAGCGTTAAGAGACCCGCAACTGCCAATGGCTCTCAACCTCCTCCCGTTGAAGTTCCCACACGCACGGGCAGGACAACTGCCGCAACAGCGGAGCGTCCAGGACGCCGTGATCCCGTAGTTGAACTTCCCACACGCCCGGCCACGACGGCCGTCGCCCCGCAACCGGCTGGAGAGGTCCGGTTCCAGGCAGCACCGCGGGTTACCGATGGAAAGCTGAATCTTAAGGTGAGCTGGCGCTGTTGGGGCTTTCGTGAGACCAGCGTGTATGCGCTTCAGGTTGACCTCGGAAACCAGGACGCTCAATTCCTGCCTGTGTCGGATGCCAGGGGAGACGGAACTTTTTCTGTCTCCCCGCCCCGTTCGGACCAGATCGATCAGGTGAAGGTGTGTCTGGTCATGCGGCCTAAAGCCGGAGACCAGACCTGGCGCGACATTGGATGCGCTCAGAGTCCGATAGTGCGTTAAGGCTGGACTGGCAACTCTGCCCTGGCGCTCCAGTCCTGAAAAGATCCATCGTAGAGTTTCGGCTGATAGCCCAGATATCTCGCCACGAAGTAAGGAACTGTGGCCTGCATCCCGATATGACAGTACGTCACAAGCGTTTTCTCGGCAGGGACATTCAACAAGGCACGGAGTTGCTCTGCCGGTTGAAGGGTGCGATCTGACGCAAGCATTGTGGGGTACGGCACGTTCACAGCCCCCGGAAGGTGACCGGCCCGGGGCATACCACCCGCATTGGCTCCGGTGTAGAACTCCGGTAGCCGGGCGTCGTAAATCTGAACGGCGCTCCCCTCGAGTCGCGTACCAATCCAGGCGGCATCCACAACCAGCTCGGGGTTGGGTTTAGGGATGAAGGTAGTCGCTTCGAGAGGTGGCGTTGGTTCAGTGGTCGTCTCCCGTTTTTGCGCTTTCCAGAGAAGCAGCCCGCCATCGAGCAGGGAAGCCTGTTCACTAAGACCCAGATAGTCGAGCGTGAACCACACACGCGTCGCCGACTGGATCGACTCGCCGGCAGGATACACCACAATCTTCGATTTTTCTGTAACACCAAGCTTCCCAAACGCTCTTATAAGCTCCGGGACCGGGGGAAGCTGCATGCGCATGCCCCTGTCGTCTGTCACCGAAATGTCAGCCAGTGTAATCAGCCGGCTTCCCGGAATGTGGCTCTCGTCGTAGTCTTTCTGGGAGCCAACATGCAACAGAACCAGAGCTTTATCGTTCAGCAGTTTTGCGAGAGAGTCGGTAGAGGTCAGCATCCCGGGCTTCTGAGCCGCAGCAGTCAACGCTGCAAGGAGGAACAAAGCGTTTTTCATGACTTATGTAGCCGCCATTATCGTACCTGAAGGAATTGTTGCCCTGGCAGACACCCGAATCACGGTAGGCAACGAGAAGCTGTATAACGAAAAATACTGGAACTGTGACGATTCCTCGAAGGGCCACTACTTCGCATTATTCTCCGGGAATCGGTCGTGGACTGAAGAAGTGATTCAGTTCCTCGACCGCGAAGTCGACTGGAGTCGGGCCGGGACCGTCGCCGAGTTATCCAGCGAAGTTGGCAAGTACTTCTGGCGTCTGCGCGATACCTACCGGAACACCCTTTCCGCAGGTGTCGATTTCGATATCGGCCTCATCATAGGAGGCCGGGGAAGGAACGATATACGACAGGATTTGCGGTTCGTCTATCAGGCAGGAAATCACGTAACGTACTCGGACTTCACCCCGTATTTCGCCAGCGGTCAATCGATGTACGGCAAATTCATTCTTGAGGACGGAGTCTTTTATCGCTCCTTCCAGACCGGAGAGGTCAATGATGTCCAGGGTACGCCAACCTCTTTGCAGGAGGCTATTGGCGCGGTCCTGCTCTCGTTCCATGCCACTCAGACCAGCGTAACGACCGTCGACTATCCTGTTCATTTGCTCGCTTATCCGGCTACTACCGGCAGAATTCACAGGTTTTTTCTGAGATCCTCGGATCTGCGTGAGTTCCGGGATCACTGGCGACGGAGTCTGATCGAGTTTCTCCACACAGCTTCTTTGCCCGATGAAGTAAGGGAGTTGATGGCCGATGCAGAAAAGCTGCGCAACGATCACTCACATCTCACAAAAGCCTGAACCTGTCTGACCCTCAGTGCGTATACTCAATGGAGACGACCAACCTATGACCTCGACAGAAGCACCAACGATCGCTCAGGTAAATGAGCTGCTTGCAGAGAGCGGGTATGATGTGACCGAAGTGGGCGCGGATGTAATACGCGTCGAAGATGTCACCACGGGCGTAAGTTTTCAGGCAGCGCTCGAAGGCAACGTTCTGTTTATGACGGTGTCGCTGATCACAGTTCCCGAGTCATCCATCACACTGGAACTGACACGTCTGATGCTGGCCGGCGACAACCAGATTTCCACGTCGGCGTTTCAGTTCTATCCCACTGCGGACGGGAAAGTTGCCGTAACACTGAACAATTTCTGTACGTTGCAGAATATGGGGCCTGAAGACGAAGATGACATCCTGAGCCTTGCAGGCTATCTTCTGGCCGATCTGGTAACCGCACGTACTTTGCTGGAAAATAAGCTGGCTGCATAACGGGAGAATGAGATGGGATTTCTAAACGAGTTTTTTGGACGTGGAAGCCGCGTAGCGCGCGGCCAGATGAACAAGGGCATGGACAACATCGAGGATGCCACCTTCGAGTCCACAGTCAAGCAGACCGTCCGCGACATGCAGGCCGAACTGCGCAAGACCATTGAGTCCTCCGCCATGGCCATGAGCAACCATAACCGGCTGGAAGCGGAATATCAGAAGTACGTACGCCAGTCCGAAGAGTGGCTGGGGCGCGCGAATCAGGCTCTGGACGCAGGAAACGAAGAACTTGCCAAGAAGGCACTTTCCCGAAAACAGGAGATGGATGATCAGGTTAAGTCCATGCAGAGCGGTGTCGAATCGGCGCGCGGCGCCAGCGAACAGCTGAAGTCGAAAGTAGGCGAACTGAAGCGCAGGATCGACGAAGCGGAGCGGACGGCCACAACCCTGGTCGCCCGTAAGAATGCCGCGGTTGCGCAGCGTAAAGTGGCTGAAGCTCTATCCGGGGTCGCAGCTTCGGACAACGCCTTTGCGGCGCTGAAGGGCTACGAAGAATCGGTAGCAAAAGAAGAAGCGAAAGCCAAGGCCTTCGATCAGATCGCATCCGGAACCGACGACACTCTGGAAGCCGAGTTTAAAACGCTGTCGAGCTCGACCGTAGACAATGAACTGGCAGCCCTGAAGTCTGCCCGCACGCAAAAGGCGCTTCCGGGAGTTCAGCCACGGCAGATTACGGCGCCTGAATCGTGATTACGACTGCGCTGCTGGCCTTTCTGGGAGCGCTGCTCGCAGTGGTGCTGTTCCAGATGTTCCGTGGCGGAAAGCAAGCAGGGTCCGCGGCAGCGCAGGCAGCGGCAACCGCTGCTCTGCCTGCGCGTTCCCCTTCAGGAGCCAACGTGGATCTGATGCAGGCCAAACCAGGCGATGTGATCTCGATTCCAGGCGCCGCTGCTGACTTTTCCGATGTGGACTTTACCGTCGACCGCAGAAGCGCTTACGAGTACATGAATCGCCGCTGGACCGATCTAAGCGGCGATTTTCGGGGTCAGCGAGTGTATCTGGAGGTTCAGGGCGCGGGTGAGCTGGATGCCATGGTGATCGTGGATCCCCGGCAGCTGACGCCTCCCGAACTGGGCACAACGGAAGCGGCTCTTGCAGATTTCGACGCGCGTCAGGATCCCACTGCAGCGTTGACGTTTGAGGGGCGGCAGTGGCAGTACGAATCCAGCCGTGAGATCGGCTACTTCGAGAATGAAACCGGGGACGGAGAAGGCTTGTACCGGTGGACCTTTCGGGACACTGCCGGCAACCGGGTGTTGCTAGTAGAAAAGTGGGAGGGTGAACCGTTTGAAGCCCGGGTGGCACAGCGGATGAACCCTCGTGATCTGACAGTTTTCCGGGCCGCGTAAGGAGCGGCCCTTCTCATGAACAAGCGTGCTCTTGGTGTAATTGCGGTCATTTTGATCGCCCTGGCTGCCATCGTTGCGGTAGCCGGTTTTGATAAACTCCCCCGACAGCTGCATGCGTCCGTCGATGCCGCTGCAACCCGTGTCCAGTCCGATCGGAGTCAGTTCGATCAGGCAAGGGCCGGAGTGCTCCAGGCTCTGAACGCCCAACCGCAGCTTTTCCGGCGTCAGGCCAGTTTATGGCAGAATCAGCTGACGCAATCCGATAACCGCCTGCGTCAGGCGGAGGCGGAACTACAGAAACTTCGTCAGCTGGAAAAAGCCAACCGTCGCGAGGATCGGGAGGCAGTTACCAGTGGACTGTCGCGGCTTGAGTCTCTTAAGGGCGATGCTGTCAAGACAGCCCAGAATCTCCGCACTGAGGCCGACCGCTGGATCGGGTATCAGCGCAATCTTCCCAAACAGCTTTCGGACACAAAGTCGGCTTATGAGACGTTGCGCAACTACGACATCCGCGCAGAAGCGTCCGCAGCACAGAAAGCGATCGTAGACTGGCCGCAGAAAAAGGACGACTTTGAAAGGCGCTTTCAGGCCCTGGAAGCGATGAAGCGTCAGGCAGAAGAAGCATGGAATGCCAGTGCTGCCGAAAGAGCGAAAGCAGAATCGGGCGACCGCAGCTCTCTGGATTATGCAACGCTGTTTGCCGCAGGTGAAGCAATTTCAGGAGATTTGCGCGAAGTCCAGCAGGGTGTCCCGATGCTGAAACAACTGGCGGCCCAGTTGTACGTCGGACGCGACAAACTGCTTCTGGAACTGGACGACGACAACGGACAGAAACAAAAGGTCCGAGTAGTCGAGACAAAATACGCCGATGCGGCGTTGAGCAGTCCTCAGGTCTCCAACCGCGAAGAGTGGGAGAACGTGGATGCCAGCCGGATGGAGCAGCTGAAGAAAAGTATCGGCATGGTGGTAGAACGCAAACCCGCCGGCAAGTATGATTCCGAGGCGGAGAAAGTTCTGCAGCCTCCCGGCTATGCTTACATCGCACCTCCGGGGCAATCCAATCAGTACGGTTCCTGGAACAACGGCGTGTGGGGCTGGTTGCCGCAGTACCTGCTGCTAAGCCAGATGCTGCGGACCAACAACTATCCGCCTATTGGAACCCGGGACTGGAATGATTACGACAGATCGCGGCGCCGGGGAGATGTCTGGTACGGACGCAGCGGTCAATACGGCGGAACGTGGTCCGGCGGTGGATCTACGCGGGGCGGCGGCAGCTGGAGTGACCGTGTCAGGGGCTGGGGCTCAGGAACATCCAGCCAGGGCGGTGGAACCGTCTCAGGAGGCTCCACGCGAGCCAGAGACGGATGGAATACAGGCGGAAGCACCTATGGAGGCTCGCGATATGAGAACCGCGGCGGCTATGGAGGTTCCAGATACCAGTCACGTCCCAGCGGTGGCAGCGGCTTCGGTTCCAGAGGCTACTCGCGAGGCGGCACATTTGGACGCGGCGGCGGGCGTGGCGGAAGGCGCTGATGCCAGCAGACACGACAACTTTAGCGTTTGATTTCACGCCGGGATTGCTGTCGCTTGGTCACCTGATTATCGGCATCCTGGTTCTGGTCCTGGCTCGTTTGTTCAAGGACTGGCTGTCTCCATACAACACGCAGAGTGAGTTGACAGAGAAGGATAATCCAGCCTTCGGGCTCGCTCTGGCTGGCTACTACGGTGCGGTCGTAGTCATTTACATCGCCGTGGTTCGCGCGCTGCCTGCCATGGATCTGACCCCGGTCGCGCTCCTATCCGGCTACGGTGCCGACCTCGGCTGGTCTGTGGCTGGCATTGCGGGTCTGGCGTTCAGTCGCTGGCTTATGGATGGCTTCCTGATGGGAACCACCCACTTCTCCGATGAGATCGTCCGTGCACGGAACACCGCGGCTGGCGCGGTGGAATGCGGCGTCTATCTGGCGTGCGGCGTGGTACTCGCTGGTGTTCTCAGAGAGCCCGGAGGAACGTTTCTCACAATCGGCGTCTTCTTCCTCCTGGGACAGGGCATGCTGCTGCTGCTGGGCCGGGTG
>JACMLA010000389.1 GCA_014379815.1 Bryobacteraceae bacterium
CGGGTCGCCTGAACCCTACTGAACGGAGGCGAGCCAGTATCCTGGTCTGGTAGTCACCTGCACGTTGCCCCGCAGGACTTCTACGCGTAATTTGTGATACCCACCTTCTTCTTTGTTGTTAGGACTGTAGGTCAGCAGGTATTGGTTATGCAACTCACTCGAGACTTTCTGAACCGCTCGCTCCAGATCCTTCTGGCTGACAAATGGGAACTCCTTACCGCCGCTGTACTTCGTGAACAGATCGATAGGGTCTGCAATAAACAGGTTCTTGCCGGTGAGGTAAACCTCCTTCAGCAATGGAGCGAAATCTGCGCCATAACCTTGGGAGCCCATGTTCCGCGCAGCCTCGGTTGGAGTGTTGGAGCCACCTGCGGGAACGTGACGCGCTCCGGGAGGAACCGGGTCCGGCCTGGGGTACGCGGGCTTCGTTGTCAACGCGGTGTAGAGCCGCGAGACATTTAGGGAATACACAATAACGTTGGAAATTTCAAGGTTGCTCAGAGCTTCACGGGCTTTCATGGTGCTGCCCCGGTCCACTGACTCTGCTACCAGCAGCAGAATCTTTCGCCGGTCTCTCGGCCTGGTGTTCAACATCCGAGTCGATGCGACGACAGCGTCGGTTAACGCGCTGTTGCTGCTGCCTGCTCGCAGCTTGTTCAATCCCTCGTTCACTTTGTCGGCATCGCTTGTGAAGCCTTCGGTCAGATTCTGGATACGGTGATCGAAGCCAATCACAGCCATTTCGCCGTTCTCACCAGCCACAAGTGCGGACAACATCGTGCCCAGCTTACGGATGCGGGGCAGAACCGCTTCCACTTTGTAATCCGACTGCACCGCAATCACAAGAGAGATCGGAGCAACCGACTCGTCGACCTTTATGTTCTGCAATTTGTCGTTGTCGTAAAGCCGAAAGTCGGACGCTTTCAGTCCCTGGACGAACGTGCCGTCACGATCGATGACGGTTGTCGGTGCCAGCACATTTGTTACTGGCGTTACGATTCGGATGTCGAGTTCTTCCTGCGCGTACAGCCTCACAGCAATTGCCGCAGTCACAAGAGCGGCAAACAGGAACACTATCGCGGCGCGATGGACAGAGCGTTTCGGCATTACTTTACTGACGTCCTCATGTTTTCAGTAGTTTCTTCACCAGGTTCGTGTTCGGTCTTTCCCTTCAACAGATCCACGACGTGGGGCAAAAGATGCGCAATGCTCTCCAGCGACTGAACGGCACCGCGCGGCGATCCGGGAAAGTTGACAATCAGCGTCGATCCAAGGATGCCGGCAATCCCTCGTGACAATACCGACCTTGGCGTAAATTGCAGACCTTCGCTTCGCATCAGCTCCGATATTCCCGGGATCTCACGCTCGACCACGGCACGGGTTGCTTCTGGAGTTACATCGCGAGCTGCAATTCCCGTACCACCGGTTGTGAATACAGCTTCGCAACTGCTGTTGGCTGCCAGCCTGACCAGACACTCGCAGATCTCGGAAACTTCATCAGGAACTACCTCGTGCAAGGTCACAGACCAGCCAAGTTCGCCCAGCCGTTTCGCTACAGCCGGGCCCGACAAATCCTCACGCGTGCCCCGAAACGCCGAATCGCTTACCGTGATGACCGCTGCCCTGAGAGAAGTCAAGATTCGCGCCTCCAGCCACCGCTCTTGCCACCGGTTTTTTCCAGCAGGTACACATCCTGAATTTCGATTCCCTTATCCAGAGCTTTCGTCATGTCGTACACGGTCAATGCCGCGATCGAGGCTGCTGTAAGAGCTTCCATCTCTACACCGGTCTGGCCAGAAGTGGAAGCTGTGGAGATGATGCGAACGCCTCCCGATTCGACTTGCACGTCCACATCCGCAAACGAAAGGGGAAGGGAATGACACATCGGAATCAGTTCCGCAGTGCGTTTCGCGGCCATCACACCGGCGACCCGTGCGACCGCCAGAGGATCGCCTTTTGGATTTGCGGCAAGCTGGGCGACCACGGTGGGGCTCATCTTTACGAACGCGTGAGCACGCGCAGTCCGATGCGTCGCCTGTTTGCCCGACACATCCACCATCCGGGCATCTCCTGCTTCGTCGAAGTGCGACAGGCTCTGGGTCACCTCGGCAGTACCTCAATCAGATCGCCTGTGTCCCACGATTCACGGTCTTCGCGGGCTACCAGAAACGCGTTCGCCGAGGCTACCGCAAACACATCCCCAGATCCCTGCCATGACTTGTGCGTCACGATGCCGTCCTGGAGAACAGCCGGAAGAAATCTCGTCAGCCCCATACGGTGTCGAAACGGAGCGGCCAAAGGCGCCCGCAGAAACCCCGGCGTCAATTGGGAAGCACCGGACCACGCATCAATGGCGATTCGGGCAAACAGCTCAAACGTAACGGCGCTGGAAACAGGATTTCCGGGCAGGCCAAATACCAGCCGGTCGCGAACTCGCCCAAATACCAGGGGCTGCCCAGGCTGTATCAGAACCCGGTCAAAGAAGAACTCTGCTCCAAGGTCGCTGAGCACTGTTTCCACCAGATCGTACTTACCAGCCGACACGCCTCCGGAGAGCAGCAGCATATCGGATTGCAGACCCTGTTCGATCAGGCTGCGGGTTGGTTCGTATTCATCTCGCGCCACCGGAAGGACAACCGGGCAAGCTCCCGCACGCCGGATCTGTGTCGCAAGCATCGGAGCGTTGGAGTTGCGAATCTGATACGGAGCAGGTTCTGTGTCTGCAGGAACCAGTTCATCGCCGGTTGCCAGCACAGCGATACTGGGTCGGCGGTAAACCGGAACCTGCGTTGCGCCGACGGTGGCAAGGGTAGCCACGTGTGCGTAATCCAGCCTTGTTCCGCGCGGGACAACGACAGCTCCGGTGGCGCATTCGGTACCTGGGAAGACGATATTGTCCCGCGATTGTATTGCCCGGTCCGTAGTCATAGTCGCATCGGCTACGGATGTGTGCTCCACCCTTGTGTGCTCCACCATGATGACCGCGTCTGCGCCCTCCGGGACAGGCGCTCCGGTCATGATTGCGACCGCTTCACCCTGACCGAGTGCGCGATGGAAATGCTGGCCCGCTTTCACTTCTCCGACAATGCGCGCTAACCCTTGAAAACCCGTGGAGGACAACGCAAACCCGTCACGAACCGATCGGGCGAATGATGGATACGCTCTGTCTGCACGAATGTCAGAAGCAAGGACACGCCCGGAACACTGGTCTAAAGGGAGCGTTTCAATGAGAGGTAAAGATGCGGATCCACTGGCGATTCGCAGCACGGTTTCCCGCGCAGTGGCGAACGTCAAAGGTTGCACGTAACCCATTGTAGGTCAGTGATCTCCGCTATTGAGGGCTGATAAAGTCAAGTTGTGCTCAACCACTTGCCGCTGGTCCGGATGTCGGAACTGATCCGAACAAAACAGATCACGTCGGAAGAGCTCGTTGAGGCGCACCTGGCCCAGATCGATCGCGTCGATGGAGACCTGAAATCCTTCGTGATGACGTTCCCGTCAGAAATCAGAGCCGAAGCGCGCCGGGCTGGGTGGGAGCCGGCTGAAGGACCGCTACATGGGATACCGGTCAGTATTAAAGACAGCTTCGACGTTCGCAGTTATCCCACCTTGTGTGGAAGTAAGTTGCGTCTGCGGCACCATGCCAGCCACGATTCCACGGCAGTCGCCCGCCTCCGCGCTGCCGGTGCACTTCTGATTGGCAAAACAAACTGCCCGGAATTCCTCTTGAATTACGAGACCGACAACTTCATCACGGGCTGGACGGCGAATCCATGGAATCAGGAGCGCTCAGCCGGTGGTTCGAGCGGGGGGGAAGCTGCCGCCATCTCGTCCTATTGCTCACCCGGCGGGATCGGGAGCGACGGTGGCGGCTCCATCCGGGTACCGGCGCACTTCTGCGGGATTGCGGGTCTGAAACCAACACCAGGACGTATCAGCGCCGCAGGTCACATTCCGGAAATCAGCTATCCCAGCGGACTGCTTGGCGTTGCCGGACCCATGGCCCGCAGTGCGGAAGACCTCCGGTTGTTGTTCAGCGTGCTAGCCGGGTATGATCTGGCGGATCCCTTCTCCGCACCTGTCCCGCTGCGTAAGCCTGACTTAGCCGACATGCAAATCGGAGTCGCCAGTCAGTTCTGCGACATTCCTGTGGAAGATTGCATGAGCGAGGCTGTAGCTCGTGCAGCGCGCATCTTTGAGCGGGATTTGCAGCTACCGGTTGCGGAATTCAGTTTCGAAGGTTTTGAAACGGTGCCGGATCTGTGGTGGTTCTTCTTCACCGAGCTGTTCGCACCTCTCATCCGGGAACTCATCGAAGCCCTTGGCCCGGACGCGCATTGGACCGGCAGCGAATTGATCGACGAGGTACCAGCAGACCTGGTAATAACTGGCAGGAATGTCGTAGAAAAGCTGGCGATTCGAGACAAAATGCGTCTCCGCCTGCTGCAGCGTATGCAGAAAACGCCGGTAATCCTTATGCCAGTCTGCAGCGTTCCGGCATTTCGGCACAAGGAACGCAAGTGGACGATAAACGGCACAACCATCGGTTTGCGTGACGCCGTGGCGTGCGTGACTCCATTCAATCTGCTGGGTCTTCCGGCAGTCACCATACCGTTCGGAAAGGCAAAGGACGGAATGCCGGTGGGCATCCAGCTGGTAGGCCAGCCGTATAGCGAAGAGATCCTGCTGGATCTCGCGATCAAGCTGGAGCAATGCCGTGGAG
>JACMLA010000390.1 GCA_014379815.1 Bryobacteraceae bacterium
TAGGTGTAGGCCGAAACGCCCCAACGCAAGTATACCCATTCAGCAGAAACTTGCTCTGCTCGACAAGTTTAGCCATGCCGTGATTTATGCACGGGCCGTAGTTGCGATCTCGAGTGTCCTATTGCAATGAAAACGTTACTGATTAGTATTTTGAGTTGTTGCACCCAAGCTGCGTTTGCCCAAGTGTCTGTGGAAGTGACCGGGGTAACGTCCACTCAAGCTGTTCTACGGATCCGAGGGGCATCATCGCCGTGCTCGCTTCAATTGCGTGAAGGGAGAGTTGATGGACTCCTCCACCCCGACGTTGGTGGCGGCAGCGATCTTGACCGAGTTGACACGATAGTTTGGGAGGACGGAACGCGGGTAATAACGCTAGGGCATCAGCGAGCGGATATGGCCTTGGGGGCGGAGACGACCTACTATGGCCTTGTATCCGGATGTCTTTCTGGATCACTCCAGTTTCAGTTCGTTACTGCTGCACCAGCTATTAATTCGAATTGGGTTCGTCAGGTTCCTTTCAATCCAAATAAGTGGAATAATGCCGATTATCCAGACATTGACTGGTCGAGCGGTGGTCGCCACAAAGCGTATATTGATCCGATAAGTGGTTTGCGTATGAAGATTGTGAACTCTAGTGGAGATTTTTCATGGGTCTCCGGGTCGGCCCCTTTTGCAAATTGGTCCGGCGGCATAGGTTGGACAAACGCATCCAACGCCGTGAATGGATCTCCCGCAAGCGTGGCTTCGACCGGTGCCACAAACCCACTGGATTTGTATGTGCCAACCACAGGATCCTTTTCTAGCCCTTGGAACAATGCGCGGGCTGTGGATAACATTGGTCTTGTGCTGTTCGGCAGCGGCACGGAAGGTGGAGGCGGGGTCGCCGACCGTCAAATCGATATTTGCTTGGTTTTTGATCCAAACGCTGGATGTGCAGGCGTCCCGTTCCGAGTCACCCTCCCGATTGGTGGCGTTCAGAAGGTGATCAATCCTTCCAACTCTGTAAGCGATTGGCCCAATGCGTTCCCCGGTGCTATGTTTAACGGCTGGGGAGGAGCTGTGGTTACGCATGACCGCTACCCTATTACGGGGAAGATTACCAGAGCAGAAAGTGGCGTTCTCACGATCATTTCACCAGATAATGCAAACCATTTTCCGGTAACTCTCGTCAGCGGCAACAAGATCACAATTCCCGGTTCGGGTTGTATTCCAAACGACCTATGCACTATCTCGCTCGTCACGCACGCTGGGGCCCTGCAACTTTCGGACAAGGTGTCCGGAAGCAATCTGCAGTTCACAGCTCATTCATGGGCAGTCCTGGTGCAAAAGGTGACATCCACTGGTAGCATCTCGGTAGGCGTTCAGCAGAAAAGCTCCGGCACTATCAACAGCGCCACAATAGCTGAGGGGTTTAAATGTCATCCTGTTGAGGTGACTTCATCGGACGGCATCAAGGGACATACCTGTGCCATCCCCGGGCCAACGTCAGGCTATCGCTATCTATACTTCATTGCAAATGATGGATCAACGAAGCGCGCGATAAGTGCATTGAGCATCCCAAGATCGAAGCTTCAAAGCTGGCCCGTACAGGACAGACCCCACTCAGCCTATGACAAAGGGGGGGCTGCCGGCTTCTCGTTAACGGATGGTCGCATATTTTATTCGGCCATGCCCACGACAACGGGCAGCTGGTCTATTTTCAGACTGACTTATAACGGTGATTGGAAGACAGAGGTGGACTACAACTACAAGGGCGGTTGGGGCGGAGATCTGCCTGAAACAGCGGAGAATCTAGCATGGGAGAACATCATGCCGACTTCCCAAGGAAAAGACTTGAGCAGCCAAATTGCAAAGTCTTACCCGGCGTTTCAGGCCAAACTTTATGGAGACTGGAACACGCCACAGTTTGGCGGATTTGCGGGGTCGAAGGCGTTTTTCTACAAACTGCTTGGCGGACAGGATGGCGGTCCCTGTTGGATTGCGACGGTTGATATACCGAGCGGTACTGTAATTTCTCTCGTCAATACGTTTGACGAGGCAAGCATCCCTGAACTGCAATGGGGAAACTGCCACTCTGTGGCAGCCGCAGCGTGGCCCCCTGACACTCTGGCAATTAGTTTGAATGCACTCGTAGTAGCCGATAATTCTAGGATGCTGGCTGGGCCTTTTGAAGTGAGACCTAATGCTGTTTTGAGGGCCGGGTTTTGGTCTCCCGACACATCTTTACCGTGGCCAATCGACGATAGCTACAACAACCAATGCCCGACAGACCTCTTAGCCGCCGAGAAGGAACTCGGTGCCGTAGGAAATCAGTGCGTCACCTTCAGGCTTCCGGGGAATCCATGTAACTTGAACCCATCCATCGCAGAGCGAGCGGCCTTTCCGGCGTGCAATTGGAACCCCGCCTTTACCATGCCCAAATCCATTCAGGTTGGTAATCACTTTGCAGATAAGGGGCTCCCGACGCCGGGAGATTCAGAACCGTTCCGCGCAGTCAGGGTGACTGCCTTGGCAAATGGTGACGTCATTGTCATTGCCCAACGAAATGCAGCGTGGGACTACTGCTGCGCCATAGGGTCGCGTCCGGGCAATGGATGCGTGAATGGTAAAGGTCGGCTCCAGCACGCAAATGCATGGACCCTTCGCATGTACACCGGAACTAAGAATAGCTGCCACGGCAGTTTGTTGTTGGTGTCTTTTTCAGGCGGTACGCCGCAGCCATTCGAAGTCGCGAAATCGCTTGGCGCTAGCCACTACGCTGTTGGACGAAATGGGAACAACATAGACTTCATGTCCGCATTTTACGCGAAGACGAACATCCCTCTGAAAGCACTCGCTGATCTTACTGTCACAGGCTCAGCGATGCGGTATCCGTCGTTCGCTGGAATGCAAGCCGACATTGGAGGCCTTGTTCAGGAGTATTTCTCCCACTCCCAGACCGCCGCAACTCAGAATATCGACAATTCGTGGGCTCTCGACAGTAATGCCTATAATCCTTCGTACGGGTGGAGCGGTGGCAACACTCTTAACAATGCGCTCGCATCGCGCCAAATCGTACGCATCGCAGGGGATGTTTGGAAGATTGGGTTACTTGGCGGAATAGCGGATTACAAGCGGCGGCCTCTCATAGGATGGGCCGGTAGTCGCATGCTCAAAGATGTCAGTGGGCCTGCGAGCCAGATTGCGTCCGCTGCAAGCTACTCCTTCTGCCACGTCCTCCGAGCCGGTGACTGCGGAATTGGATCAGTAGGCGAGACCTTCATCAAAGCACCAAATGTCTATCCGCATGCAAGCTGCGTCGCGGCCATTGTCTGGGCCAATGTCCCATGCGTGATGTCGGCAAGCCCCGGAGTTGGCGGGGTGCGCCAATTTGAGATTCCTACCTCGGTAACTCCCGGCGCCGGTAGCCGGTTGCTGACGTATGGATTAGGAATACCCGGCGCTCACAATCCATTTTTTGGAGCAGCATCACACCCGAGCGGAAAGTCCATGCTCGTCTCATCGGGTCAATATCTCGGTGGCGTCCGGATGGCGTCAATGTTGTTTCGGCTCCCCGAATGGCGTGTCGATTCAACTGGGCGTGGCGACTTCGGTGGCCTGACCGTAACTGTACCCAAATCCAAGCGTTCTGATGCGACCCACGCTCGAATCAAGTTTGGCTACAACACAGCCTTTCATTGCTCCGAACGCCTAGAGGCATGCGTCACTGACCTATCGGGGGCGCCGTACGCCTTTGAAGGAGAAGGCGGGAAACCCTCACCATGCGCGAATGGTTGCGCGATCGAGGTGCCTGTCCTTACGGGAAGAATTATCTACTTTCAAGCGGAGTTCTTGGCGAAGGGGCTGGTGGTTGAAGCAGGTGAGGAAACGGCGGTTGTTGTCACCGAGGTCTCAACAGCTGCCCCGATCGTGCAGTCCCCTGTGCCTCCAGCTCAAATTACAACGACTTTAGCGATTCCGCCATACATTGTAGCCCCAAAATCGGCGACACAATCAGTCCGAATCTCGATAACCGTGACAAGCAGCAACGGTTCCATAGTAAACGGAGGTAACGTCACAGTTGGATGCCGAGCGAGCACTCTAACGCCGGTTGCAAGTGGGACGGCTGTGGTAGATTGCGATCTTTTACTTACTACAACTGGCACTAAAATCGAAATCGCTGTCCAATACTCCGGATTCGGACAGTATGGACCGTCGTCAGGACTCGCAGTCGTTACTACGTCCGCCGCGACACCTAGCGTGAATCCTTCTGCTGACCTGAAGTTTGTAACTTTTGTTTACACCAGCACGTTAGGAAGGAATCCGTCGGCGGAAGAATCGTCGGCAGGGCTTAACAAGATTGCACTGAGTGGTCGAAGTGCTGTTGTGACATCTCTTTATAACAGTCCAGAGTTCAACCGTGTCAGCCGGTTTGCGGCTGGCCTATATATAGGAATTTTAAATCGAGATGCCGAGACGCAAGGCTGGTTATGGCAGCGTGCTGCGCTAGTAGGAGGAGCACCTCCTGATTTGGTGGTACGAAATTTTCTCGAATCAGCAGAATTTGTATTGAAGAACGGACAGTTACAAAACACAGACTTCGTCCGGCTTCTCTACCGGCAGGTCTTGCTTCGCGAGGCGGCACCGTCCGAGGTGCTTTTCCAAACCGGTGCTCTTTCACCTACCTACCCTCGCAGTAGCATGGCATCTGGCTTCTTAGCTTCTGCCGAATTCTGGCTTCGGAGTGATGCTCGTTTAACTACCTCCTTGCTGTATTCTACCCTCCTGAACCGGGATCCAACTTCAGGCGAATCTTCGTCTACGAAGCAACTGTTAAGTAGCGGCAGCACTCTGACCTCATTGGTTTCTCAGATCGTGTCAAGCTCGGAGTTCCTGACACGTTTACAGAAGTTCTAGTTCGTGCATGTAGGGACTCCAAGACAGCCGCGCTTCTTTGATTCGCCGGTTGACCCAAAACCCGAAAACGAGACAGCCGGAAACTTGAAAGATGGCGTTCGACGTGGTCCTCTGGACAGGAGCAGAAGGAGGACGAAAGATGCCACGAAAAGGCCACAGCGAAGAGCAGATCGTGTATGCAATACGGCAAGTGGAAGCGGGCAAGAAGGTGACCGATATCTGTCGCGAGATGGGTGTCTCGGCGCAGGCCTTCTACACCTGGAAGCGTCGTTATGCCGGCGTCGGCGTCAGCGAACTACGCGAACTGCGGCAATTACGAGACGAGAACCGGCAGCTGAAGACTTTGGTAGCCGACCTGACGCTTTGGCAAACTCCGAAGGTGTGCGATCGGCCAGAGAGCTGTGTAGACGACTATGATTGAAATCGGTTCGCCATTGCTCCAGTTTCGTCCGAGCGTCGTTGATGTCGAAAAAGACTTCCACATTCAGGCATTCGTCGCGTAAGCGCCCATTGAAGCTTTCGGCAAACCCATTCTCGACCGGCTTGCCAGGACTAATGAAGTCGAGCTTCACGCCATTCTGGTAAGACCAGGTTTCCATCGCTTTGCCGACGAATTCGCTGCCATTATCCGACGTAATCGATTCCGGCGTCCCCTGACGAGCAATGATCTGACTCAGTTGCCCGGCTACTTTCTTGCCGGTTTGCGAACGTTCGGCATGGACGCAGATGCACTGCCGTGTGTATTGATCCACCACAGTAAGGATTCGGAACCAGCGGCCATCGACAAACCGATCACTCACGAAATCCATACTCCATCGCTGATTCGGCCGACTTGCTCCCGGCAACGCCACGCGCGCCTGTTGTGTTCGTTTCGTGCGCTTCGGGCTTCGGACCTGCAGTCCTTCCTGCTTGTACAAGCGATACACTCGCTTGGCATTCACCACCCATCCTTCTCGACGGAGCAATACCGTCAGTCTGCGGTATCCGTACCGCACCCGGCTTCCGGCTAACTCTCGCAGGCGAAGACGAAGCGCCACTTGTGGATCCTTCTGGCTCTGGTATCGATTGGACCAACGCGTGATTCCGATCAGCCCGCAAGCACGGCTTTCCGTTAACTGGTGCGCTTCCCGCACCTTGGTTACCAGTTCGCGGCGCGCGGCGGGCTTCAGGCTCTTTTTGACAGCACTTCCTGCAGAATAATGCTTGTCCAGCGGCCTGCGTATTCCGGCGATGCCGATCACGATTCCGGGATGATGCCGATCAGCATTCCGCGCTGATGGCGATCGATTTCGGAGCGAAGCGACGCTGGCCTGTTCATAATGCGGAAGTGATCGGCATCAGTCAACAGATTTCCGTTTTTAGCGGGGAGTGGGGCGTGGGGAGAGGGGCGGCGTTTGAGCCCTCTCCCCACACACAGCACTGGAGAAGCCGGCGCGGCCAGAGTGCTCATTGATCGTCTTCAGGCTTCTGGCCGCGCTTTCTGCGCATCGATTCTCCTTTCAGTTCGATGCGGTGCGCGTTGTGGACCAGCCGGTCCAGGATCGAATCGGCAATAGTCGGATCGCCGATCTGTGTATGCCGCGCGGCGACCGGCATCTGACTGGTGAGCATCGTCGCCCGCGCCTGGTACCGCGCATCGACCACATCGAGAAAGTCCCGGCGTTCGGCGTCGATCGTTGGAGCCATGGCCCAGTCATCCACGATAAGCAGGTCCACTTTCGCCAGCTGATACAGCAGCTTCGAGTGGCTGCCGTCCACACGCGCGGTCGCCAGATTCCGGAACAGCTCCGACGCTTTCAGGAACAGCGCGGTGTACCCGTCGCGGCACGCCTTCTGCGCGAACGCGCGTGCCAGCCATGTTTTCCGACGCCGGTTGGGCCAACGAGAAACAGATTCTGGTGCTCGCGTACCCACGCCGATTCCTGCGTCAGCGACCGAACCAACTGGCGTTCCAGTCCGCGCGGCGTTCGGTAGTCGATGTCCTCGATGCACGCAGGACCATTTAGTCGGCCGTTCCGCAGCCGGCGGTCCAGAGCCCGGTTCTCGCGCCAGTTCCACTGGCGGTCAATCAGCATACCGAGCCTTTCCTCGAAGCTGAGCCGCTGCGCATCGGCACTCTCCTGTTGCTCGCGCAAAGCTTCCGCCATGCCGCGCAGCCGCATCACAATGAGCTTGTCTGTTGTTGCCTGATTGAGCATGACGATGTCCTGTCTCGTGGCTACTGAAGAGTCCCGTAATACCCGGCGCCCCGGACGTTGTCATGATGGATCGGCTCTGTCGCTGGTGGTGGTTCCAGTTCAGGAGCGTCCTGCAGATCGAGTCCACTCTCGAGCATGGAGCGAATGCTTCGATAGCTGCACGCATTCAGCAGCACAGCGCGCGTGGCTGCCGTTTCGACTCGCTGGCAGCCGTACTTCTTTCCGAGCCGAATGATGCCGAGGCAGGAACGGTATCCCTGCTCGGGGTGCCGGTTCGTGGCCATGATCTGCTCGACCACCTTTGCTGTCGATGGGCCAGTGGTGGAGGCCCACTCGGCGATTCTCGATGGCGTCCATTCCATGTGCCTCTGATGCGCTTTGGGCCGGTGTTCCCCAATAGTCGTGTGTTTGTGCTGAATATGCGATCGCGGATGAGAGGCCACGCGAATGCCTTTGTGGAAGACCTCCACCGTGGTATCGGTGGCACGGATCTCAACCTGCTGCTGCGTCAGTTCGTAGGGGACGCTGTACCAGTGCCGGTCGAACTCGACATGGTAATCGATGTTCACACGGGCCGTCTTCCAGTCCCCGTACTGAAAGCGTTCAAAGGGGAGTGGTCGCACAACAGGACGCTCCAGTAGTTCGAAGAGAGATTTGCGTGAGCCTTCCCGCTTGCGGAACGCACGTTCATTCAGCCTGGTCAGCAGGGGTGCAACTGCCCGGCTCGCTTCGCCCAGAGAAAAGAACGTCTGCTTTCGCAGGGCTGCCAGTATCCATGGCCCGGCGATCTGCACGCCGACCTCGACTTTGGCTTTGTCCCGCGGTTTGTAAGGCCGGGCAGGCACCACCGCGACGCCGTAGTGTCCGGCCATCTCTTCGTATGTGATGTTGACGCCCGGTTCGTACCGGCAGCTCCGTGTGACTCCGGACTTCAGATTGTCCGGGACCACGATCTCCGGCAGTCCCCCGAAGAATTCAAACGCGCGGAGGTGCGAGCCGATCCAGTCCGGCAGATTCTGCGTCCAGGTGACATCGGCAAACGTGTAGTTGCTGGCTCCGAGCACCGCCACGAACAACTGCGCCTGCCTGACTTCGCCCGTCGCCGGATCCTGAATCGGGATCGTCGTTCCCGCGTAGTCGACGAACAGCTTTTCGCCCGGCCGGTGCTCCTGCCGCAGAACGACTTCCTGCTTCTTTCGCCACCGTTGATACAGTTCGCAGAACCGGCTGTAGCGGTAGCCCTCCGGGTGCTGCATCCGGTACTCTTCCCAGACCAGTTGCAGGGTGAGATGTTTATGCTTCCGGAGTTCGGCGTGGATGCCGGCATAGTCGGGCTGGGGCAGACGGCCGCCATCACTTTCGGCTGCCGGCGTGGGGACTGGCGCCAGCCTGGCGATCAGTTGGCTCTCGTTCCAGTCGGCGACCTCGGCCCACGTGAGCGCTGCCTTTTCGGCCAGTCTGATGTAGTCGCAAACCGTACTCTGCCCGATGGCGCAGGCACGGGCGATCTGACGTTGCTTCAGACCCAGGGAATGCAGTCTGAGCACTTCTCTGATCTTTCGCATGGACAATCTCTCTTGCGGCAATCTGTCTCGTTCTCCACCTTCCAGTGAAGA
>JACMLA010000391.1 GCA_014379815.1 Bryobacteraceae bacterium
GATTGTGCGAACGCATGGACCGAACTCACCAGCCCCGTGCGAGTCAGGGTGGTGCCGAAGATGCAGAGATAGAACGTGGAGGCTACCAGGACCATGTTCCAGATCTTCATCATGCCTTTCTTTTCCTGCATCATCACCGAGTGAAGGAATGCAGTGGAGGTCAGCCACGGCAGGAGGGAAGCATTCTCGACTGGATCCCAGCCCCAGTAACCTCCCCACCCAAGCACTGCGTAGGCCCATCCCGCTCCGAGTAAAATGCCAGTTCCCTGAAAGAACCAGGTAACCAGAGACCAGCGCCGGGTGGTATGAATCCAGTCGTCGTCCTTGCGCCGGGTGATCAGCGATGCCATGGCGAACGCGAAAGGTACGGCGAAGCCTACATAGCCGAGGTACAGGATTGGAGGATGGATAACCATCGTCCAGTACTGCAATAGCGGGTTGAGACCCTGACCGTCACCAACATCTACGACGCCTTTGCCTTGAGCCAGCACCTCAAATGGGCTGACGACGAACGCTATCAGAATCAGGAAGAAACACTGGATCGCCATCAGAATCGCGACAGTGTAAGGCATCAGGTCACGAAACTTGCGGCGATTCTGAAACGTGATAATCGTCGCGTAAAGCGATAGAAGCCACGCCCAGAGCAGAAGAGATCCCGACTGGCCGCCCCACCACGCTGCAAATTTATAAATCCAGGGCATAGCCCGGTTCGAGTTCTGGGCAACGTAGGAAAGCCGGTAGTCGCCGGCAATCAGCGAATACACAAGAATGCCAGCAGCTACTGTGAGCAGAATGGAGATCCCGTAGACGGATCGTTCCGCACTGGCGACCAGAAACGGTCGCGATTTCAGTTTGCCGACCACGGACGCCACGATGGCGTAAATCGAGAAGCAGAAGGCGAGGATCAGCGCTAACGCGCCAAGATTTTCCATAGATTCACTTCCGCGGAGCTCGCTGTCCGAAGCTCCTTGTTCTGACTAGACGGCTGCCCGGTTCGTCGTCTGACTGGCCGGAACTTTATACTGCGGTTTTCCTTCGTACTTAGAGGCACACTTTGCCTGAATTTTACTGGCGCGAAAAACTCCATCGGACTGCATTTTGCCGTCAGCAAGTGCCTGCGCTCCGTCACGGAACGTATCGGGAAGTGGTTCTGTACCCGAGTAGACAATATTGAGGCGCAGCAGTTCTCCCGAGAGGGGGGCGGCGGCAGCAGCAGCTGTGGAGGTTCCCGGAGCTTCGCACACGCCGTTCTTAGCGAGACACGTGAGGGTGAAACGAACTTCGGCTCCGCTGCGCTTGATGGAGCCGTGCTCGACATCCCCGCCCACCCTGAGCCGATCCTGCAAAGCCCGCTCGCCCATCTGCGGAATTTCCGAGATAGTCTTGTAATAGGTTTTTGTTTCGTTCACGCCACCGGCAGCAAGCCAGCTAAGTGTCCCGATAATTGCCACCACCAGAATTGCAAACTTCATCCAGGGTTTCATTCGTGCCTCTTCTTTCCTTTTAGTATACCGTCAAACACGACGCTCGGAACGCGTCTTTAAGTTACGAAAACGGGCCAGAACTCACGAAAATCTCACGTTTTCTAAACGTTTCCTACTAGTTGTTGCACGCCGGTTAACAACCGAACTGCCGGAGATGATGGTCCAGGTGGAGCCACGCCCATCTCTTCCAGTCTGCGCTGGACATGCTCCCAAAGATCGGATGAACGGCACCCGCCAGCTCAAGGTCCGTTCGGCAGAATCGGTCTAAAGACCCTATCAGCTTACGGCGGTCGAGGGTGAAATCCGTTGGATTTGTTCCCGCACCGCCCGCCTGATCGATTTCAGGCCTTGTTGCCACGTTCTTCGGCCATGCCACTGGAAACCAGAGCGCTCCCAGCTTCAGCAGTCTGCCAGGGATGGGCCAGGGTGCAGGCGAAACCGTCTTTTCCCCAAAAGCTACGCGGAAGGCATCGGTGCAGTGGCAGAGCATCTGGTGGGCGTTCATCCGACCCCAGACCGCCCTGCTTTCCGGGTGAACCGTTTTAATACGTTCGACAATCGCAACACGATGCTGAGGATCAGACAAAGACTTCATGGATGTAACACGTCATTATGATCACGCGTAAACACCGTTAGCAAAGATGCGTCCGGCGGATCAGTATTGTCTTTTTCGTCGTTTGTGTGCTGGGATAAACTGGAGCAAAAGCAGATGCCCCAGCCAGCTAATCCGGGAGCGGGCAGCGCCGAGCCAGCCGGCAGTGGTGACAGGCAGATTGCGCAGGGCGAATGCATTTTCCTGATTGCTGAAAACAGTGGTCATTACTGGAAAACGATCTGGAATCATCCGGCGAACTTCGACTTAAAGCGAACGCGTGGTTCCCCTCACGTTCTCCTGCCGGGTGATTTGTTGCATGTGCCGGAGATGGAGCCGGGTTCTTCCGACGCCCCAACCGACCAGGTTCACACTTTCGTTCGGAAGGGAATTCCAATTCACTTCGAAGTCAAAATCATGCGTGATGATCTGCCGCGCGAGGGCGTACGGTATATGCTCGACATCGAAGGCCGGGTAGAGTCGGGTACGATTCCCGCCGATGGCATCGTGAGGACCCGGCTCCGGCCCCTGGACCGAGTGGGCCGCCTGATTGCCGGCGAGGGCGAGGACCGGGAAGAGTACCGGCTGGCCTTCGGAGATCTCGATCCGGCCCACTCCCTTACCGGCGCTGCGGCTCGCCTCCGGAATCTGGGGCTTCTGGGGGCGGATGACTCTGAAGAGGGCTTTGCCGATGCGCTGCAACGGTTTCAATCCAGCCAGCAACTGGATACCGGTTCCGGTCTCGATCACGCTTCGGCTTCCAGACTGGCTGAGGTTCATGGATCGTGAACCGGGCAATCGTACTTTGTTGCGTGGTGGCTGTTTCGTTCACCTGCGCTTGTCACAATTCAACCGCCGGTGAGGGACAAAAGACGAGTATGCATTCGATAGCTGGAGACCTTCGGATCGAGTTGCCAGCCGGCTGGATCGACTCAAGCGAGTACTTGTATCTGAGCGCCGATGAAGAGCTCAGCCTCAAGTTGACCCGGCTTACTGTCTCGAAGGAAGTACTTCCAGGACAGTTGCGCGACGACCGGAAACAACGCCTGCAAGCGCTGGGGCAATTGACGGAGACCGCCACGGGTGAGACGACGGTTGACGGCTGGCCCGCCGCTTTCTGCAGTCTCGAAATTGCAGGCACGGACAACAACGAAAAACAGCTGGCCCGGTTGCTGGTTGTGAAGGTTTCTCCAACCCGGGCTGTTGTCGCCGTGATGACCGGACCGCCCGCCAGGCAGCGGGAACTGGTAGCTGCGTGGACCGCTTTTCAGAGCAATTTTGCTCTTCAGAGGAACGAGTAGCGGCTGTGTGTCAAACAACTGCTGCGGTACGCGACGGAGCGATTACCATCAGCCGGCGCATCTGGCCGGTTGTGGTTGTGCCTGGGATCATGGGATCCCGGTTGAAACAACGCACTTCAGACCAGAAGATCTGGGATCCGGATCACCTGAGATTCAACATCGGCCTGATGATGGAATCGCCCGACGACCTGGCGAGGCGTTTCTCCCCGGAAACGACGCGCGGCGAGCCGATGACGCAACCGCACTACAGCAGCATCAGCGACCCTGCCCACATCGCGAGGGGCTGGGGTGGACCAGCGTGGGACTTCTACGGCCGCGGCATCGAGGACCTGCAGAGGTGGCTGCTATCGGAAGGCGGTCTGGTTTATGGTTTCGGGTACGACTGGCGCGAGGACAACGCAATCAGCGGCCGCAAATTGCTGGATTTCATCTATGACCGCGTTCGCCCTTCCATCCGCTACAAGCCGATCGTGGTAACGCACAGCAATGGCGGTCTGGTCACCAGGGCCGCGTGCCGGTTGACGCACTCCTCAGGGATGACCGGGCAGGAGATGATCGGTGCGGTGATCCACACCTTTATGCCTACCTATGGTTCGCCCGAGGCTTACGTCAAAATCAAAACAGGCGAACCGACCGTAGCGCTACGGCAAATTGTTGGAGCAAATGCTCAGGAAATTGCGGTTATTGCGTCTGGTGTGACGGTAATGTTTCAGCTGATGCCGAACCAATTGTATCCGTCCATTCGCGTGGATGGCGAGAGCGGGGCGAACTGGCTGACGTGTGATCCCCGGCTGGAAAGGGATTCGGAGCCCGCCGGCCCCTATAGCTTGAATGACCCTTATTCCATCTA
>JACMLA010000392.1 GCA_014379815.1 Bryobacteraceae bacterium
CCCGGATTCTGCGCAATGCAAAACGCCGGGGCCTGGATCTCCTAAAGATTAGCGAACTGCCAAGGTGACCACTACAGCACTGGCAGCACCGCCGACCGCCAGGGATACAGGGACAACGCCCGAGGGACAGTTCGACGGAATCTCCACATTTACCTGAAGCACGCCGGCCACCAGGTCTGGAGCCGCACCGGCGTAGACCAGCTTGGCGGGCTGGCCGTTAATGCGAACACGCACCGGAAGGGTAGGACGCGGCAGTGTGGGCGAGCCTAAAACAACTTGTCCGTCGTTAACCGCCGGTGCCATCACACCTGCGCCGGTAGCATACAAGACCACAACCGAACCCTTATCCGCCGGGGTCTGCACCGAGTTTACCGACCCGTCCTGATTCAATGCCGCAGCTTGTCCACGGCCCGAAGAGTTGGCAGTGAAAATTCCGGGGTTGGCTGGGATCACCGGCACCGTTACACGACCCGACGCATAGTTCGGCCCGATTAGCCGCAGAACAGCTTGCGATCTCCCCGCCAGACCGAAAGGCACCACGGCGGACAGCTGATTACTTGCTGTGTAGATCAGCGGAGCCGCAAACTCGTCGAAGGTGACGCGATAGCCGTCGAGGTCAGTCGCAACTGTGCCGTTCAGAAGTCGCAAACCCGCAAGATCCGCCGGACCTATACTCACACCAAAAATCGTTATCAGAGTGCCGGGCGCGATCCCGTTTCCGTAAACAAAAGACGCGGCATTGACCAGGCCTCCCGGGGCAATCTGGTTGGGAGGCGAAAAAGCCGCCGCGACCCGTTTCTGTCCGTCAACGATAACGGTCGAGATCTCCTCCGCCCCTCCAGCATCGCCTCCCCAGCCTACGAGGCGGTTCGCGCCCTGAGGCAATGATCGCGCAGTGATTGTTGTGCCTGCTTCCCAGAACTGATCCGCACCCTGCGGCGTCAGATCCACCCGGCCACCTGAGGATTGCTGCACGAACACGTTGTATTGCGTTTGGAACCTGGCAGTGATGCTCGTGCTCTCACTTCCTGCCGTGATGGTCTGTGACTCTGGTCCGTCGCCGGTCCAGCCCTGAAACTGATGCTTCGCAGAACCGTTGCCCGATGTCTGAGCAGTCCTCGGCACCGCAATCGTGTGTGTCGTGCCGGGGGTCCAGGAAAACGCCTCCGGGGTGGTTAGCGTCCTGCCGTCGACTTGTACCTGCAGGTTTGGCGGATCACTGGTGATGGTGGTTAACGGAGCCTGCGTAAAAACAGCAGCGTACTGTGTAGCTGTCCCACGGGCAATAAAACGAAGAGGGTTAGGACTAGCCCCATGCACCCCATAGGCTCCGGTCCCGCTCCAGCCACCTAGCTGCCAACCCGACTCCGGTAGCGCTGCCACGGAAATGGGCGTGCCCTCAGGAAACCAGCCGCCTTCCTGAGCTTCGGGCGTTACTTCAATGCGACCGCGGCCTCTGGCAACGGTCAGAGGTATCCGGATCTGGCGCACAAAAGCCGCCGTATAAACGGTCGCACCGCTACCCGCCACCACCTGTTGGTCCGCGTTTCCATCGTTGCTCCACCTGCCGAAAACATATCGATAGGTTCCGGAAAACTGCTCGGCAGGAACACTCAGGGAATGGGTACTTCCAGGTGACCACTGATAGGTGCGGGGACTCCTCACAAGCTCGCCGTCAACCAGTACGTCGAGGCCGGAAGGGAATGTCGCAATCGTGGTCTCTTCAGTGGGAACGCTATAGAGTCGACGAATTGCATCGACATCGGCTGGAGAGAGACCTTCTCGCTGACCCACAGGAATACCCGCCGGAATGCTTCGGAGGCCCGGCGTTCCGTTTCGACTGAAGTCAGACACGGCATAGTGCATCACCGACCCGTAATCGTAACCTCCAGTGTCCAGACCAGAAGACAAAACCTGCTCGAAGTTTCCCAGCTGCCTTTGATCGACATTTTCCGGAAGCAACTGCATCCACAAGTCGCGGTCGTTCCGGGACTGTTCGTGGAACATGCCCACAGCGTGGCCAATCTCATGGATGATGTTTCCGGTGGAGCAATTCGTGCCGAGATTGATCGCCTGTTCGCGGCCCAGCATTCCTACGAACGAGCTGCAAACACCATCCCTCGGAACGAACCGGATATAGTTTTCCTCGTTTGTACGCTCGACCAGACGAAGAGGTGTGTTGGTATTCCAGTGGGCTACAGCGTCCCTGACCCGATCGGCCGTACTTAGGGCCGGATCGATCACGTACGGCACGGTGAAATCCAGCCACAAATACCGGGATGCATTCCGGACAACTGCCGCTCGTCCCTGATTCTTTCCTTCCTCTGCGTTTTCTTCCCGGGCAACTCCCTCCAGCAGTATGTCGCCTTCCGTGACCATATTCCCGTCAACAACCGTAAAGTTGACAGGTACTCCGCGCCACCAGCCCCGCCCACCTTCCTGAGCCAGAGCGGAACTCACAGATAAAGCGCAAAGGAATAGCAATCTCATGGGAGCCTCCGTTAGAGATGTGGCCCGTGCGCTTCGGGTTGCGCGCCCCGCCGGGGCAGGAACTATATAATGGCTGCCGTATGGAAAACAGGGGAGTCTCCCGCCGAACCGTGCTTCGATCCGCTGGAACCGCAGCCGCTTTAACAGCAGCGTCTTACAACCGGATCCTTGGCGCAAACAACAGAATTCGCCTCGGTCTGATTGGTGCAGGCGGACGGGGTCGGTCTGTCCTTGGAGTCTTCACCAAAACCGATCAGGTGGAAGTTCCAGGAGTCTGCGATGTATGGCCGGAACGAAGCGCTCAGGCGAAACAGGCAAGCGCTCCGAACGGTCGCGAGTTCACCGATCATCGCAAGATGCTCGACACAGTGAAGGATCTCGATGCCGTTCTCATTGCCACTCCGGATCATTGGCACGCCCAAACCGCGATCGAGTGCCTCGAAGCTAAAAAGGACGTTTACGTTGAGAAGCCTCTCACGCTGCGCATCGAGGAAGGTCCGCCGATTGTAAAGGCTGCGCGGATGAACGATCGCATTTGCCAGGTAGGCATGCAGCAAAGGTCAGGCCGCCACTATCTGGAAGCTAAAGAACAGATCGTGAAAGCCGGCAAACTAGGCAAAATCACGATGGCGCGTACGTGGTGGCACGGCAACGGCGCTCACCTGATGCAAGCGCCGGAGAAATACAAGACGCGGCCAACCGATCTTGAGTGGGGCAGGTACCTTGGACCTGTAAAGTGGCGCGACTGGGATCCACCGCAATACTTCAACTTCCGTGCGTATCTCGATTTTGGCGGTGGTCAGATCACCGACCTATTTACGCACTGGATCGATGTAGTGCACATGTTCCTGGATCAGGACAATCCCATTGCGGCCGTAGCCTCCGGTGGTGTTTATCACTACAAAGACGGTCGTACCGCGCCCGACACGATCGCCGTTTTGCTGGAGTATCCACAGGAATGGACCGCTACCTTCGAAGCGACACTGGCACCAGGGCTGCGCGGCGCTGGTGTGGAACTGGTGGGGACGGAAGGAAAGCTCTACATCGACCGCGGCCGGTATGAGTTTACTGCAGCAACCCGGGGAGCAGTCCCGACGGTAGTCAAAACGGATCGGGATCAGACCATCGACCACGTAGAAAACTTCCTCGATTGCTGCCGGTCCCGCAAACGCCCCAATGGAGATGTGTTGATCGGGCACCGGTCCGCGCAAGCTTCGCATCTGGGCAACATCGCTTACGTACAGAAGCGCCGGATCCGGTTTGACCCAGACAGGGAAGAAATTCTGCCGCTATAAAACAAAAGGGCGACTCCTTGAGAGGGCCGCCCTTCAACCTCGCTGAGTTGTAAATGAGCTACTTCTGCTGCTGAGGTGTAGTTGACTGCGAGCTGCTGTCGTCCACCCGGGAGGCGCTTCCGGTGGTCCGCTCAGGCATCGTGGACGCGTTCTGGTTGGCTCCCAGGTCGCGCGAGAATACCCGCATTTCCACCCGTCGCGCCTGCTTGCGACCTTCACGCGACTTATTGTCCGCATTCGGATCGTCTTCGCCAAGGCCCAGCATGCTGATCTGTCGGAGAGGCACGCTATGCTTCGTGGTGAGATAACGAACCACCGCATCCGCCCTGCGGCGACTCAGTTCAAGGTTTGAGTTGGCGTCGCCTGTGCTGTCAGTGAAGCCCTGGACTTCAAGGATGTAGTGCTTCGTATTCTGCAGCTGTCCGATTGCTCCGTCCAGCATCTGTTTCGCTTCATCGGTCAACTTCGACTGATTGACTTTGAACAGAATGTTCTCTGACGTAACGGCCTTATAGTTATCAATGTTCTCGGACAGTTCGCCCAATCGCGTTCGCGTGCTTTCCGCGAGTGAGTAGCCCTGATCCGCGCGAGCGCGTGCGCTGAGCGCAGCGTCGTTAGCCTGACGCGCCGATTCTCCCGCCGCTGTTGCTTTAGAGTCCGCATCCTGCGCGCGCTCATCAGCTCGAGTGACGCTGTTGTTCAACTCCCCAATTGCCGCCTGTTGTTCCTGATTGCGGCGTTCTGATTGAGAAACCCGTGCTTCCACAGGTCCAACTACCTGGCGAACATGCTTTTTCGTAGCGCAACCAGTGCCAAAGAAGATAAATGCAGCCGCCCCGAAAGCCACTGTCGTTTTTCTTGCATCAAAGCCTGTCATAGGTGTTCAACCTCCGCGGCTCATTCAAGCAATCTTCGTGCCAGAGTCATCGATTGTTCATGCAACAACCACGCAGCTTGCCCCTCGCACCTCATTTCTGACTTACAATTTAAGGACGAGTGTGGATGGAAGCGCAGCTCATTTGCGGCCTGATATTGGCGACTCTGGGCTCTGCGTTTTCCCAAACGAAGCCAATTCGTATCGAAGGTACGTGCTCGGCAGAAGTGATTGAAACATTGTCACTTCCCTGTTCCATCGCCGAACCTTGCCCGTTGTATGTGGAGTTAGCCGCAGCCGAGATCCTGAGTACCCGGATCGTGTTGAGCGGCAATTTGCACACTGGTTCTCAAACTGTCGAGTCACTAGTACTAATCAGTGATGACGGGGGAAGGACTTGGACCGAACCGCATACCCGCATCCCTGCTGCAGTGTTAGACCAAATACAGTTCCTTGACTTCGAGGCGGGCTGGATCAACGGGCATATTTTGCAGTCTAGTCCAAAAGATGCCTTCTTTCTGCTCACAACGGACGGCGGCAAAACGTGGCGCCGCCGTGCAGTGACAGGAGAGTCACGGACTGGCGCAATCGACCAGTTCTGGTTCGACTCGCGAACGCACGGGATGCTGAGTCTCGACCGGGTCCGGGCCGCAGAAAACAAACTCCGTTACGAGATGTGGGAATCCCAGACTGGTGGGGAAGGCTGGAATGTACGGCAGGTTGATTCCAAACCAATCACTTTCACAAGACCACCTCGCGAGAATTCCGTCCGGGTCCGTACGGATTCCGGCGCCAGGGTCCACCGTCTGGAACGTCGGGACGGGGCTCGCTGGGTTTCTATCGCCCAGTTTGAAGTCTCGGCAGGGGAATGCAAGCCTCCACCTCCTCCACCCGAGCAGGCAGAACAGCAGCCGCCTCCGTAGAGATTCAGACTACAGGCGCGCCCGGGGGTGGTGCTTATCGAGCACAGTGCGGAGCCGTTCCCGCAACACATGCGTGTAGATTTGCGTCGTCGAAATATCCGCGTGGCCGAGCATTGCCTGCAAGCTGCGCAAATCCGCGCCTCGCTCCAGAAGATGCGTGGCAAAACTGTGCCGTAATGCGTGCGGCGTCAGATTGTGCCAGATTCCGGCGCGCTTCCCGTGCTCGCGCAGAAGCTTCCAGAATCCCTGACGCGTCATTGCAGCACCGCGACTTGTGACAAAAAGCGAGCGACTAGCCCGTCCATTTAGCAACGCGGGCCGCCCGGAACCTAAATAGTGAGTCACTGCTTTTACCGCTTCTGAACCCAGCGGGACAATACGCTCTTTGCGCCCTTTCCCAAGCACGCGGACCACTCCCACTTCAAGATTCACCGAAGAAACCGGCACGTTGCACAATTCACTAACCCGCAAGCCCGTTGCATAAAGCAGCTGGAGCATCGCGCGGTCGCGAATGCCACGGAGCGTGTCCGGAGGAGGCGTTTCTAAAAGAATATCCACCTGCTCCATGGTCAAGAACTTCGGTAACGTGGACTCGTGCCTTGGCAGCGGAATCAACCGGACCGGGTCTGACGAGATCTGCCCTTCCCGGTGGAGAAAGTCATAGAGATTCCGAATCGTCGTGAGGCGCCGCGCTACCGACCGGGACGAGAGCTTTGCCGCCAGCAAACCGTCGAGATACGCCTGCACGCTTAATAC
>JACMLA010000393.1 GCA_014379815.1 Bryobacteraceae bacterium
AAGGTCAAATACCGGGAGTCGTTCCGACCATTTGCTCCATCGGTGCTGCGCGAGGATGTCGGGTCCTTTTTCGATATGGACTGCGATAGTCCATACATGTTGCTGGTGGCAAACGTGCGGGAGTCGCGACGCCTCGAAATGACTGAGGAGCAGCGAAATTTGTTCGGAATCGAGAAGCTGAATGTGCCACGTTCGGATATCCCGGCCGTGACCCATGTTGACTATTCCGCGCGCGTGCAAACTGTCCACCGCGAAACGAATCCCCTGTATCACCGCTTGATTTCGCGCTTCAAAGACCTGACCGGGTGCCCGGTTCTCGTGAACACCAGTTTTAACGTTCGCGGAGAACCAATCGTTTGCACGCCGGAGGACGCGTTTCGCTGCTTCATGGGAACGGAAATTGAAGCATTAGCAATCGGGAACTGTTTCCTTCGTAAGGTCGATCAGGATCCTGCCCTTAAGACTACGTATGCCAGCGCGCTGCTGCCGGATTGATGGCAACGTTTCCAATGGATCGAGTGTCTATGACCTTTCATGCGGACAAATTGGCGACTGAGACTTTGGGTGCAGAAGCAACGCTAACTCAGTTCTCTCTCGCTGGTCGCAACGTTCTTGTTTGGGGTGGACTTGGCTTCCTTGGCTCTCACCTCGTAGATTGTTTGCTGAGCGCGGGCGCGTCTGTGCGGTTGCTGACCCGGGAGAGGGAACGCTACACGCAGCCAACGTGGGCACACCGCGTGCAGTGGTTTGAGGTCAGGCACGAATCGAACAAGCAGGAAGTCTTCCGGTCTGCAGTCAATGGCGTCGATCTGGTATACAATTTCGCTGGATCCTCAGGCGCCGTCGCGAGTAACTCCGCGCCGCTTGCCAGTCTTGAGAACAACTGTCGGGAACAGTTGCTTTTCCTCGCTGCCTGCGAAGAATCGGGCACCTGTCCGCACGTCGTGTTCAGCAGTTCGTGGCTCGTTTACGGTCGTCCGCAGTATCTTCCCGTGGACGAGTCACATCCTCTTGAGCCTTGCAGCATGTACGGTGCTCACAAGGCGTGCATCGAAAACTACCTGCGAATTTTCGCAACCCGCGGCAAGATCCGATTTTCGGTGGTTCGGATGTCAAATCCATATGGCTTCGATCCGACCGCCGGCCGAACTTCGTATAAGCTTCTGAATACTTTTGTGAACACAGCGCTTGCCGGTCACGCAGTAGTCCTCTTCGGCGATGGGTCCCAGCTTCGCGATTTTATCTATGTCTCGGACGTGGCGCGAGCGCTGGTCGCCTGCGGTCAACGTGCGGAAGCGACGAATGAAATATTGAATCTTAGTTCGGGTCAAAGCCATACTCTTCTAGAGGCTGTCAATCTTCTGCGCGAGATGGTTCCGAGTCCGCCGCCGATGTTCCGCGAGTGGCCTCCGGAATATGTTGCTGCCGAGCCCGGTAGTTATATTGCGGATGTGAGTAAGATGCAACGGGTGCTGGGGCTGTCTGGACTTGTCGATCTGCGGGAAGGCCTGTCGCGGACCATCGGACTTCTGGAAGCGTCGCGTGAGCAGGAGATGGCTGTCGCGCCCGCGGCATCCTGAGTAATCGTAATGGTCAAATTGTGTTTCGCCATGCTCGTGGCCAGCTGTCTATTCGCTGAGTCCTCCGTTGCCGTCAGAAATGGCAATCTGTTCGTACTGACCGATGAGATCGACATGTCCTTTGAAGGATTCAATGTGCGATCGCTTCGCAATACTCTTACCGGTGAGATTTACGTCTCAAAGCCGGGACCAGGGTGGATGGATCTCAGTCTGCAGGATCCAACATCGGAGTTTCTCCGGCCCGGAACCTGGCAACTGAACACAGACCCGGACACAGGCTTGCCAGCGGCCTCCATCGTAGCGACGGATTCAGTCCGGAAGGTGACGCTGACGGTGGGTGTCGCATCTGGTGGCAAAGAGGTCTTCTTCAGGCTCGAGGCCAGTGCAAATCGGACAGGGGTTCGCGGCCTGTTGTGGGGCATGCAGGGGTTCGACCCGGCAGGGCGATTCGTTCTGCCCGGTCAGGCAGGCATTTACTTCGACTCGCGGTCGCCACGTTCCCGCCTGGCGCTGGAATATCCAACGCACTGGGAAGCGCAGTTCGCCGTGTATGAGGCCGCAAAGGGAAGCCTGCTGGTCTATGCACAAGATCCGAAACCTGTCTTCAAAAGGGTTCAGACATCGCGGGAACTGGGGACTCTGGACATCGGACTGGAGGTCTTCGCGACCGCTCCCTGGCCGGCTGCCAGCAACATCCCTGTGATCGAATGGCGTCTGAAGGCCGTGGCCGGAAACTGGCGCAAAGCCGCGGACGAGTATCGCCGCTGGAGCGACAATGTGTGGGCGCAGCGTGTCATTACTCCCGGTCTCGAGTGGGTCCGCACCATTCAAAGCGTGATCGTTGTGGTGGATGCGCAGGACAACTATCTTACCCTTCTGGCCGAAAAGTTAAACCCAAAAAAGACTCTGCTTTACCTTGTTAACTGGCGCAAGGATTCGTACGACGTTAATTACCCGGACTATACCCCTGCATCGGGAACAGCGGATTTCGTGCGCAAGGCTAAGGCCATGGGCTTTCGGACGATGCTGCACTCAAGTGCGCTCGGAGTTGCCCAGTACCATCCCGCTTATCAAGACCTAAAGAAATACCAACTTAGAAATCCAGAGGATGAACAACTCATATTTTGGCCATTCGGCCTTTGGCCTGGTGGTTCCCCGCCCCCCGAGTATCTGCCGAGCTTCGCATTCATCTCGCCCGCTGCTTCCGCTTACAGAAAAATGTACCTCGAAGCCGTGGCGCCTGCAATCGAGACCGTTCAACCTGACGCGTTGCATCTGGATGCAGGTGGTGTGTTGTTGAACGACTCCAATGGCAGCATCGAAGGACTAAATTCCATTGAGGGCATGGTCCAGTTACACAAGGATCTGGCCGCGCGTTTTCCGGATCTTGCGTTCAGCTACGAGAGCATGACGGAACCGGTCGCGGGGCTGCAGCAGCTCGCACAGAGATGGAACTCAGATCACGAGTCACACCCCATCAGTACATACCTGATGGGCGACCGGGTGCGTTTTTACGGATTCCTCGATCAGGAGAACCCGGACGAGCC
>JACMLA010000394.1 GCA_014379815.1 Bryobacteraceae bacterium
CCGCAGCAGGCGACTGCCCGACCAGGATCGAAAGTTCGACGACAAGCAGGATACGTTTGCCTGTCGTTTTTATCACAAGCTGATGACCGATTCGCCCTGTGAATCGGCGTTGACACTGGTGAAGATTCGGCTGTTCGATCCTCAGGGACGACCGCTTCCTTTCGCACCGTGCGTGATTACCGAGACGGGACAGGCCCCTAAAGCGGCGCGTGCGACCGGTGCATCGCCTGCACCGCTGGGTACCACCGCTGCCGTGCCGCCAGGCGGAAGGTCCGGCGGCAACAAGGAAGAAGGACTCGTGACAGTGCGAGTGCAAAAGCTTCCAACCACCGTCAACCTGAGGTGGAGCCGTCCGAAAGAAACAGAACAAGCTGGCGCGCCCCTGCCCAATCCCGCAGATCTGGACGACTTTGAATTTACGATGGACGTGATTGTGGATGTGCCGACGGATGTGAATCAGGGTGCAAGGTCGCGCTTAAAGAATCTGGGCTACGACACCAATCCACCGAAGCCTGTGCCTGGATTCGGCGACCCCATTACGGCGTTCCAGCGCGATTACCAAAAGCAATTCCCGGATATTGTGGTAGACGGTACTTTGAATCAGCCCACTATCGACGACAGTCAGATTGCCCACGACGCCAATGATCCTGTACTGAGAGCAGGCAGTGACGTCACTATGAAGAGATGAGGGAGCTATGGGCAGCGGAGGAGTAAGAAGACGGCCAGCAGTGCCTTCGCCGGTTCGGATACGCCGCGATGTGAACAGTCTGGCTGCAAGCGATCCTGTCATCCGGTTCTATCGCGAGGCGATCGGCGTCATGAAGAACATGCCCGCCCAGCTTAGTACTCCGACAAGCTGGCGTTATCAGGCAGCGATTCATGGCTACCCCAACAACATCTCGACAACAAGGATCCGGCTCGGCCTCGATGCGCCAGGGCCGGGCCGTGACGGGGCAGATCCTAACGCGGTAAACACAGATATCTTCCCGGGAGATCAGGATATCTTCTGGAGAAAGTGCGCGCATGCGTGCTGGTTTTTTGCTCCCTGGCACCGCATGTACCTCCACTTTTTCGAGAAGACAATCATGAGGATCGTGGCGGGGCTCCCAGGCGGACCTTCAGACTGGGCGTTGCCCTACTGGAACTACAGTGCGTCCTCCAGTGCCGCTTTGCTCCCTGCACCGTTTCGGAACGAGTTTATGGATCCCGCCGGAACGATCCCAAACCACCTCTTCGTCAGACAACGGACCCCCAGAGCTAACGCGGGCCAGCCATTCTTAAACCTCGATGCCGGAGGCAACCCAGTACCAGGGAATCCCCAAACAAGGCTGGACTGTCTTCGACGAAGACCTTACGCTGGCAATTTCGGCGGCCCTGTTGGACTGCAGCACGATCCGGGAACATCCGGAGAACTGGAAGCTGTTCCCCACAACCCGGTGCACTCCGCGCTCGGCGGAGGTGGCGGCTTTATGGGACTGTTCTCCACCGCACCCCTCGATCCAATTTTCTGGCTTCACCATTGCAACATCGACAGACTATGGGAGGTGTGGGTTCAGCGTCAGAAGCAGTTGGGCTTTCTCGACCGGAATCCAAAGACGGGCGGCCTCGCGGCTACCGGAGGCTGGCTGGATGAGCCGTTCGACTTCCACAATGAATCAGGCAGTGCTGTGAAAATGACGTCAAAGGAGGTTCTGGATACCAGGCTGCCTCCTCTGTCGTATGAGTATGACGACACCAGCGATCCGTTCAGAGGAGCCCCAAATCTCTAGCAGGGGCGCGATACTTGCGTTGTCAGCGTTTGCCGCTGCTGTAGGCTTTGGCCTTCAGGGGTGTGCCATAACGCCAGATCGCCCCGTCGTGCCGAATGTCTGGAAGGAACATCATATGCAACCACCGCCGGATCCGAAGGATCCCCAAAAATCCAGGCCGCCCCTTCCGGAGATGCTCGGCGCGACCAATCACCCGTTTGAGATCGGTCCTGGAACAACGGAAATCCAGCTGACACTGCAAGCGCCAGGCGGTCCCGCAAGATCGACCACTGAGTCGAAGCCAGCAGAAGTCACGCTCCGCGTCGAGAATATTACGGGTGAGAAAGTGGCACCGTCCTTTATCGTTTACCTCAACGTGCCACAGGGAGAGACCCCGACGAAGTACCCGGAACTGATGGCTGGCACGGTGGGGCTGTTTGGCCTGGTTGAGTCAAGTCACCCGGACTCGATGAATGGAGGCGCTGGGTTGAGTTTCAAGTTCAACATCACGGAAGTGTACGGCGTCTTAATCGCGTCCAAACGCTGGGATCCCAGGAACCTGAAAATTTCCCTTGTCCCCACCTTCTGGGATGTACCCGTGCCCCGGGTCAGAGTTGGTCGGATTAGCCTCTACTTCCAGTGACTCCCGTCTGGCCCGGGGCTCGTGGCGGAACTTCCGCCAGCGCTCTCCAGTATTTTTTTTGGGCGCGACCGGAGTGGTGGACGGTCCTGCTTTCCGGGGTCGCCTGGATTGTCATGTTGTTTCACGCGTCGAGGTACGCCGCGCACGGCATCCACCACCACATAAGGTTCTCGGGGGAGCTTGCGAACTGGATCTGGATGGTCGCAGCAGTGATGCTGCCGCTGAACGTCAGCACGGTGGCGCTCACGGCCGAGCGCAGCCTGTGGTTCAGGCGGCACCGAGCCATTGCGGGATTCCTAACTGGTTACTTCGCGCCGTGGCTACTGATGGGTCTCGCCGTCGGGCTTATCCGGCAAGCCGAATGGTCGCACACCGCTGCTGCGGCCAGTTTGGGCTTTGCCGCATCTGCTGTGTGGCAGCAAACAGCTGTTCACCGGCGTGCTTTGGCGGGCTGTCATCGTACCTACCCTCTTGCACCCACAGACTGGCAGGCCGATCGGGACTGTTTGCGTTTCGGCTGGACGATCGGCACGGCTTGCCTTACCACTTGCTGGGTCGCCATGCTCGCCTGTGCGTTTAGTGGCCACAGCCTCATTGCGATGAGCTCCGGGCTAGTAGCAGGCTTCGTGGAACGCCGATCTTACCGATCCCGTACGCGGCAGATGGTGATGGTCTGGCTGCTCCTTGCGACTTATTACGGCGTCCTCGCGGTTCGGCCATTGCCGTAAGCGGCCTCACCGCCACCAAGGCTTGCATTCAGAAACTCACTTACATCCAGCGCGCGTCGGCTAAAGCGCGACAAGCGGATCGCTCCTTTAAAGTAATCCCGTAAGTTGATGCGCACCCCAGCAGATGAGCGCCCCTCGCCTTGGGGCTTCAGCACCAGATCGGCTGAGCCTTCAAGCTGGCCGTTGACATAGTTCCGGAATTGCTTGCCGTCATACACCATCGCCACGTGATACCACTTGCCGAGCGGATGCAGCCGATCGGGCCGTATCAGGGCTTTGCCAATAGCGCCGGAATGCGCATAGCTGTCGAGAAACCAGCTGTCCCCAGTCAGTCGTGTCTCAAAAAGCAGACGTGTGTCTGCGTTGTTTTCCTGCAGGTGAAAGAATCTCTGCTCGCGTGCGCCTCCCCGGTCGGGACGGAAGATCACTTCCCACGTGAAAGTTGCCGCTCCCGCCAGAGGATGCGCGTCGACCATCAAGGCATCATCCACACCATCGAAAGCAACCGCCTTCCCGCCGGGCACATCAACAACCCGCGGATTCCCAAGCACAGTAACCGGTCGCTTGCCGAGCCGATCCAGCCGGTCAAACGTCCAGACCTCCGCATCGCGCATAGCTAGATGCACCAGC
>JACMLA010000395.1 GCA_014379815.1 Bryobacteraceae bacterium
ACACACGATCTCCGAACAACCCGAACAGGACTTGTGCCGCGCCGCCTCCGGTAGCCCATCCCACATGAATCATGGCAATCGCGAATATGAGCGGGATGGACTGCATGTACGCGAGTCCCTGCCGGTAGTCATGCCATCCCGCTTTCGAGCTGACTGCCTTCGCCCGAAAGCCTTCACTGGGCGGACGGAGCAAAAGAATGCAGACAGCCGAGAACACAAACGAGAGCGCGTTTAACGCGAAGGCCCACTGATAGCCAAACCGGTTCACGGCGATTCCGGCTAACAGCCCCCCGATTGCTGTCGTGGTCCACTGCGTCGTCTGTGTCAGGGAATTTGCCGTGTGCAGCTCCGCCGGTGTTGCGATGGCCGGCAAGATGGCCGACCTGCCACTGCTGAAAAACGGCGACGCGAACATGAGAAGCGCGCTCAGCACGAAGAGTAGCCAGGTCTGCTCCCTGCCGAGTGCAAAGACGAAGAGCAGCGCAATCACGGCGCGTACGGCATCGCTTGCGATCATGAGCCGGCGACGATCGAGACGATCCAGCAGCACGCCTGCGAGTGGCCCGGCAAACAGAATCGGCACTGCCCGGGACAGCATGATTCCGCTGACCACCATACCCGACCCGGTGTTCCCAAGGGCCAGACTGAAGACGGCAATGTTGTTAAAGTGATCGCCCACTTCGCTGACGACCTGGCCGAACCACGTCAGACGGTAGTTTCTGTTATTACGCAGCAAGTCAACGAAGGCTTGCATCGGTTACGATCGCTCTGCAAGAAAAACGCCCGCTAGAATCAGCGCCCCGCCTGTCATCAACCCTGCCGTGGGATGTTCCCCCAACAGCGGTATCGCCATGCCTGTAGCGAGCAAAGGCTGAAGGTACGTGAAGGTTGAAAGGCGCGAGGCGGGAATGCGGGAGAGAGCGTGATAGTAGATCAGGTATGCGATCACCGACGGGCATATCGCCATATAAAGGAGGCTGGCCCAGGCTGCTGGGGTCACCGCACTGAAGTTGAAGTCGCGTCCCAGATAAATTGTCAGGGGCAGCATCGCGAGCCCAGTCCCGGCGTATGCGCAGGTGTTCACGACGATGCCACCAACCCGTCCCATCGTTGCTTTGCCGACGATGGTAAAGATAGCGAATGTCAGCCCTCCCAGGAACACGAGGACGTCCCCTGCGGGAGTCGCGATTTTGTCGGTCGAGGGGCCGAACTGCAGAACGGCAATGCCACCCAGTGCGCAAAGCATGCCCAGGATCCTGAGCGGACTTAGCCGTTCCTGTCCTGACAACGCCGCGAAACTCAGGACCAGAATCGGTGTCAGGCCGATCATCAGCGACGCATGGGCTACGGTGGTCCTCGACAGACCAACAACGAATAGCAATTGGTTCAGACCGACCCCCAACAGGCCCAGTCCAAGGATGAGTGGCAAATCCCGGGCGGTCCATCCCCGGTTGCCCGTGGACCTCTGATTCCAGAAATAGATGGGCAGCATGGCGAGCCCTGAAATCAACATGCGGAGGCCCACGACGAGCAGCGGTGGCATCTCCCGGAGCGCGAACTTGCCGATGACGTAATTCGCCGACCAGATCAGGACCATCAGGAGGATCAGTGCATAGAGCCGGACGGGCGATTCCACCGACTTAGACGGTAAGGCTTTCTTCCCGAACTGTGATCTCCCGGATTGCGTCGAAGTCGACATCGTAACCAAGTCCCGCCTCGTGCCTTATCGCGATCGTGCCTTGCGGCGTGGTCTCTACAGCCGGCTGGATCACATCGCGTTTCCAGTAGCGCCGGCTCGCGGACACATCTCCCGGTAGAGTGAAGTTGGGCAGCGTTGCGAGGGCGATGTTGTGGGCCCTGCCGATCCCTGCTTCCAGCATGCCTCCGCACCAGACGGGGATACCGGCATCCTGGCAGATGTCATGAATGCGTATGGCATTCCGGAAACCACCTACACGGCCCAGTTTAACGTTGACGATACGGCAGGCTTTGAGAGCGATTGCCTGTTCGGCATGACGAGGCGTCCGGATACACTCATCGAGACAAACCGGCGTTTCGAGCATCCTCTGCAGCTCCGCATGATCGATGATGTCGTCGTGTGCCAGTGGTTGCTCGATCATCATCAGGCCGAACTGGTCCAGCGTCTTGAGATGCGAAGCATCGGCAAGCGTATAAGCGGAGTTTGCATCCGCCATCAAAGGTACGTTGGGGAAGGATCTTCGCACCTCGGCGATGACGTCAACGTCCCAGCCAGGCTTGATCTTCAGTTTGATCCGCTGGTAGCCATCCTGCAATTCGGTGCCAATCTTTGCAAGCAATTGCCCAACACTGTCCTGCACTCCAATCGACACGCCGCAGGGTATTTCAGTTCTTGCGCCACCGCCGATTTGCTTCCACAAAGGCTGGCCGTGAAGACGCGCTTCCAGATCCCATACTGCAGCCTCGACGCCTCCCCGCGCCATGTTGTGTCCCCGAAGGGATGCGATTCTGGGCCATACTTCCGATGCGGCGTTCAGCGTTTCGCCCAGCAACCTCGGCGCAGCGTAGTTTCTTGCAATCAGCCAGGCGGAATCCGTCCACTCCTCGTTGTAGAAAGGGTGTTCGCCCGCTGTGATTTCGCCCCAGCCTGAAGAGCCCTCTGACGATACTTCTACCAGGATGATGTCGCGCTCGTAGGTGCGTCCAAAACTGGTCTCAAAGAAATGAACCAGCGGCATTCGCAAGTGCCGCAAAGTGATCTTGTCTAGTCTGAATCCCATTGCCCCAACAAATAAACTCCTGATTCCGCTCTGCGTTCGAATCGCACCACGGTTAGGCCCGAGTAAAACAGTTCTACGAAACTCTCGCTGGCGCGTTTTTGAATTTCACGCGCCCTCGCCGGGTCGGATCGGTGGAGGTCCCCGATTGCGTTAGGAATTTCGATCTCGGCCGTAATGGCAACTTCCGGTCTTGGCCGGGTGATGTGCCATTCGGCAACGCAACGATCGGTAGGGAGTCCGCCATGCAAGTGACTGCTGGTGGTCCCGTACTGATTCAGGACGTAGCGACGAACTACGGCACCGAGCCGTTCGATATTGAAGAACGCGTTCTTTAGTTCCAGAGGATCGAAGGTCCACTCCAGCAGATCGATTCCCTGACTCTGCGCTTCTTCGCGCTGCTTCTGCTTCAGCATCCGACCGATTCCCCGGTCCCGGTACTGCGGCAGCACTCCCATCATGTGGCTGTGCAGATAGGAGCGCCCTCCCGGTTTTACACCAGGGACGGCGAGAAGAAAGGCGACCATGCGATGGCCGTCGAAGGTGCCGAAAACCTGTCCCCCGATTTTGGTGGCAACTACGAAAAGGCGAACTGGCAACAGATCAATATCGTGATATCCCCAGATCTCTTTCTGCAGGCGGACGGCTTCTGTGAGTTCCGTCTGGGAAGAAAGTGGTCTGATCTCGAGGCTCATTCGGGTACTTTGGCCTGTACTTTGGCCAGCTGCCACAGCGCCTCCATTTCCTCGAGGTCCGCATCCTTCAGTGATCGGCCGTGCTCAGCAAGTTTGCGTTCGATGAAGCCAAAACGCTCACGAAAACGGCTGTTTGTTTTGCGTAGGGCCTGCTCCGGGTCGAGCTTTAGAAATCGGCCGAGGTTCACCAAGGTAAATAGCAGATCGCCGAACTCACTCTCAAGATCTTCTTTACTTCCGTGACTGCGGGCTTGCTGCAATTCCCCGATTTCTTCGGAAACCTTGTCGAGTACTCCATCAATTGTCGGCCATTCAAATCCTGAACCAGCCGCCTTTTCACTGATCTTCAATGCTTCCATCAGCGCCGGAGTCGAGCGGGACACGCCTCCCAGCAAAGTAGCTGGAGCGGAACTCTTACTTTCAGTGGCTTTGATTTCGTCCCATCTCTGCTTCACTTCGTCGGCCGTGTCCGCAGTTGCTTTTCCGAAAACGTGCGGGTGTCGACGGACCAGCTTCTCGTTGATCGACCGGAGGCAGTCTTCCATCCGAAAGTGACCGGCCTCTTCCGCCATCTGCGCATAGAAAACTGCCTGCAGCAGAAAGTCGCCCAGTTCGTCCCTGAGGCCATTCCAGTCCCGGGCGTCGATTGCATCGAGAACTTCGTAGGTCTCTTCCAGAGTGAACGGCTTGATGCTGTCGAACGTCTGTTCCCGATCCCATGGACATCCCTGGGGTGACCGGAGGTACGACATCAATCGCAACAACTCTTCCAGTTGAGTGCCAGCGGAACCTTGGCTATGGGGATTCATCTGAATTGAGCATTATACCATTCCGAATCAAACACTTACGAACCAGAGAACGGTTTGCCCGCATGTAACGTGCCTCACTTACTAACAGCGAAATTTGTAAAAATTTATCTGGTTGTAAGAAAAGAGGGCATAGACTCGGATGTGGTTACTGCACTTCAGAGCTTGTCCGATGCTATCGCCGTCATATTTCCGAGGGCTTGTGCACGTTGTAGCTCTCCGATGTTCAAACGGTCGCGACGCCAGTTCCCTGAACAAATCTTTTCGCTGTTGAATGTGTTTCCATTCCGATGTCAGCAATGTCAGCGGCGATTTTACGCCTACGGCGATAGAGATAATTAGACACCTTACACTCAGATGAGATGTCCCCGTCGACGGACTCTCAAGTCCTCCTCATCAACATAGGCGGTCACGACAGACCGGGTGTCACTCACTCGCTAACGGAGATCCTCGGACGGTACGAGGCCCGGATTCTGGACCTTGGTCAGGCGGTCATTCATGACGCTCTGGCTCTTGGTGTGCTCGTGGAAATGACTGCCGCGATGCGGTCTTCCGCAATGCTGACGGACTTGCTTCTGAAGGCGCACGAGCTTGGGGTACAGGTCCGTTTCACTGCGATCTCGGCCCAGGAATACGCCGACTGGGTCCAGAGTCAGAGCAAGGGACGGTTCCTCGTCAGCGTGCTGGGTCGTTCCATCACTGCGGCCCAGCTTGCGGACGTGAGCGGAATCGTGGCGCGGGCTGGTCTGAACATCGACCGCATACAGCGTCTGTCGAGCCGCACATCTCTGTCCACCGATTGCGAACCGCAGCGAATGTGTCTGGAGATGTCGATCTCAGGCAACATCGTCGATGAGACAGAGGTCCGGCTTCCCCTGATGCAGCTCACCGAACGCCACAACGTCGACATCGCGTTTCAGCACGACAACGTGTACCGCAGGAATCGGCGACTCGTCGCCTTCGACATGGATTCCACGCTGATCCAGACGGAGGTGATCGATGAGCTCGCAAAACTGGCAGGCGTCGGCGATCAGGTGGTTGCGATCACCGAAGCAGCAATGCGCGGCGAGCTGGATTTTCAGGCAAGCTTCAGACGGCGGGTAGGACTCCTGAAGGGGTTGCCCGAAAGCGCCCTGACCGAAGTTCGCGACAAGGTCCCTCTGATGGATGGAGCGGACCGGCTGGTGGGCACGCTGAAGCGACTCGGCTACAAGACTGCCATTCTTTCCGGCGGCTTCACGTTCATGGGCAGAGAGCTTCAGCGCAGACTGGGTATCGACTACCTCGGCGCTAACGAACTCAACGTCCGCGATGGATTCGTCACCGGCGAAGTAACGGGCGATATCGTCGATGGAGCTCGCAAGGCTCTCCTGCTGCGGCAGATTGCCGCCGACGAGGGCCTGATCATGGAGCAGGTAATCGCGGTGGGCGATGGGGCCAACGATTTACCCATGCTGAGCATCGCTGGTCTGGGTATCGCATTCCGAGCCAAGCCCCTGGTAAGGCAGAGCGCAAAACAGGCAATCTCAACGCTGGGACTCGACGGCATACTCTATCTCCTTGGGCTTCGCGATCGCGACGCCTGCTGAGAATGCCGAAAACATTTGTCCGCTTTCGTGTCGTTGGGTTTTGTGTGGCCCTGGCCGGGGTCACGTATCTGGACCGGGTGTGTGTGGGTGTGCTGGCCCCGCAGATCATGCGCGACCTCAACCTGAGCAATCTCCAGATGAGTTACGTCTTTAGCGCATTTACGGTTGCTTACGCGGCTTTCGAGATTCCGACCGCGTGGTGGGCAGATCGGATAGGAAGCCGGAGTGTGCTGACGCGCATTGTGCTGTGGTGGTCTGCGTTCACCATGGCAACTGCTGCGGCGACCAGTTACGCATGGCTGCTTGTCGTGCGATTCCTGTTCGGAATCGGGGAAGCCGGCGCATGGCCGAATGCCGCAAGGGTCTTCTCCCGCTGGATTCCAACAAATGAACGTGGCCGGGTGCAGGGAATCTTCTTCGCCGGCGCCCATCTTGCAGGAGGGCTCACTCCGGCTCTGGTCGCCTACCTTTCGGGATTCCTGCACTGGCGCGCGATCTTTGTGGTCTTCGGATTCACCGGAATCGCGTGGGCAGCGGCCTGGTACATCTGGTTCCGGGACGAGCCCCGCGATCATGCCTCTGTCAGTGAAGCGGAGCGCGACTACATCGAGGCCAACCGGGGGTTGCCACCAGCACACGAAACTGCAGGATTCCAGGAGGTGTTCCTCACACCCGGCCTTGTGCCTTTGTGTTTGCAGTACGTCGCGAACACCTATGGATTCTACTTCTTCATCAGCTGGCTCCCTACCTACCTGGTAAAGG
>JACMLA010000396.1 GCA_014379815.1 Bryobacteraceae bacterium
ACCGGATTCGGTTAATTCCGCGACCAGTGAGTCGGTGATGTGATCTGCGAGCAACTGATACTGCGGGTCTCCCGTGGCGTTGTCGAGCCGGAACACGGCTACTCGCTTCGAAGCCGGGGCTTTGTCGCGATGTTCAAAAATAAAGAGGGCAAGGAGTGCGCCGAGCAGAACGATAGGCACGGGCGCGAGCAACCGCCTGGGCCAATCAGTCGTGTGGCTAACAGGCGGGCGGTCTGGCGGCGGTGCAGCCAGATCCGCGTCCGCTGCCACGCTGGCGTCAGGCAGCACGGTTACCGGGGGGATGAACTGGTAACCCTTGCGCGGAATGGTGCGGATGTAACGCGGTGAATCTGCAGAATCGTGCAGCGCTGATCGAATCTGCGCGATGCAGAAATTCAGACCGCGTTCAAAGTCGACGAATGTCTCAGAATCCCAGATCGCGCGACGAAGCTCGTCGCGAGAAACGGTTTGGCCGGCGCTGGAGAGAAGGATGCCGAGCGCCTGAGCAGGCTGTGACTGCAGCCTGACAGGGCTGCCTTCACGACGAAGTTCCGCGTTACTCGCATCGAATTCGAAGACTCCGAAGCGAAAACGAGGCATAGGGAAATCTTATTTTTGCATAAGTGGTCCAGTTGCAAGGCGCACGCAAGAACCGGTTTCGTAAGCCAATCATCAGACACAGCATCGCTCAATCAATTTGGAGTGTCGCCGGATGAAAGCCGGGCTGTTTTCCAGCCTTGATGGCCGCTTTCAAATGAGCAGGGAAACTGGGGTTCGGACCTTCGTCCGTGTATTCCTCGCCTGTCGGGTACTCGAATTGAGCGCAGACCTCAATGTAAGCGAGTACTGCCTCTGCCTGGCCTTTCTGCAACAACTGCTGCGCAAGAAGCATGCCCGGCGGTCGTAATAATCTACGTTCGTGGTGCTGGCTGAGGGCCAAAGCGGACCTGTTCAATGCATCGAGTGCCGCTGCGAGGTATCCCTGCTTCAGGGCAATGACGCCTGCGAGCGTTTCGAGGCGATTCAGGATGACTCCCGCATGATCCCGGTAGGCGCGCGGGATCTGAATGCGCTCTTCGTCAACAAACTTGCGAGCGGCCGCGTACTCACCTGCCTCGAAGGCGCGCAACTCAACCTGATGCAGGCGGATGATGGAGGGGTCAGCTGCATAACGGGCTCGCGCCTGTTGGTACCGCAACGCCAATGGCAGGGCAGCGTCCAGCGTGACCGCGCTGCTGAACGCTTTGGACAGTCTGACCATCGCGTCCGTCCATGGTTGCTGGTTCGAAACCGCACGGGCCCAGGCTTCGCGCGATTGCTGAACGAGCTTACGCAGATCGGGATCGTCCCGACCCGCGTCCATGACCTCGCGGTGGGCGGTGCCAATCAGTGGAGGAACGCCCGACGACATCAGAGATGTCATGAGCTGGCCGAGCAAGTCGTTAGCCTTTTGGTAGTCCTGTGCATCGATCGACTGTTCGATAGCTGCGAAGCTCGGGGACGGGTCTCGGGGCTCAACAAACGCCTGCGCGGCGGATGCTGTCGAGAACAGACAGGTAACGATGAACCATCGCGGATGCATCACGCTGCTCATCCATTTCATGAATACCATGAGAATCGCTGGGATACACCCGCAGAACGATGAACGACGTCTATCTCGGCCACCTGCCTGAACTCCGGACGGCGCTGATGAGACCCGTCGCGCCAATGTTGCCGCAGGCTCCGGCGACTCATTTGACGTGAACCGGACTTTCCAGGTGTGATCCGTAAACATTGCGCCGTCAGGCGCGGGTAATCTCCCCAATGGGACTTCGCGTTGGTGACGTGCGGCGGGTGCCGAGTTGACCGCAGGCGTTGATAAGACGCAGGGGCGCAGCAAAAGGCGCCCGTCACCCAGGACACGGTAAGGCGAGTACGCATCGCTTGTTGCCGACCCTACTTCATCGTCTCCGTAACTCGCCCGACGAGCGCATACCCTGCCACTCCCACTGGCACGAACACCACTAGCGCAAACAATCGCTGCATGGTTCCTTCCGCGAACACGGGGGCGATCCGATGCATCAAAAAGGGAACCATCAACAGCAGCGCGACTGCATTACAAACGAGATATATCCTCAACGCCATCCTTTGCCGCCACAAGGCAAGCAGCAGAAGCACTGGGGCAGCGAGAATTGGGAACATCAGAAATTGCCACGACGCATGCTGCGGATCGGGCATTGGAAACATGCCGGCCTTCAAGGAAAGCACACCGTTGGCCACGACGGCCAGTCCCACAAGCAGCGCCAGGGCCGTCCAGGTTACTGTCCGGAGCGCCTGAAACAGACCAAATGCGCCAAGAACTCCCGCCACTCCGGTCAGTACGGCTCCCAAGTTGAAGATCCACGGATGGCGAGATTCCACAGTTCCCAGCATGCTCGCCGTATCCTGCGCGAAACTATAGCCCGGATAAAAAGGAGCAGCGACCAACTGCGTTCCAAAGTAGAGAAGCGGCATGGCAATCGCCGCGTACAGAGCCCATACGGTCGCCTTCGGGAGAGCGGGAGGGCACACGCGCACTTGATTCATCACACTGCATACGCTCCTGTGCGCTTGAAAGTTCGCTCTAAACTGTGGGCCGGAAACGGCATTGTGGCAGATCAGTCGCGTGTAGTCGTCCAGCGTTTACCGATTCGCCCGGAGAACAGCGTTATCGGAGATTGAGACCCGTCGCGCCTGCAGTCAGGCTCGGTTTGGCACCGACATAATTCCCGTTTGAGTGACTCTCCGGACGCGCTTCTGCTGAAGCCTCCGATACTGACCGGATCTAACACCGGGACGCTTTTGGGCCTTCGATTGCGCATTTCCCTCCGTCAACGAATCGCAACTCTGTCTTCAGCAGATATCGGGTTTGCTTGCGCAGACACTGATCCAGCGTGAGTGCCAGTGGCTAAGGCCGAAGGTGTGAGATGGCTCAAGGACTTACTTGCGGCTGTGCGAGCCTCACGTGAAGGGTTCGATGGAAGTCTGACAGTCAAGTTCCTCGGCGCCGAGGTTCCTGCATCTAACGTAATGCTTCGTCTGCTCGTGCCTAACCACGAGTACATAGCGAGGTGATCGCTTACGCGCGTACGAGCGGAGTGACGCGGCCCTGGTCCGTACCGCCGGCTGGCCGCCGGGAAGAAAGCACGGGCTCATAGATGCCCTTGTATCAGATGGGACTGCGTCGGACCCGACCGGAGTATTCTGATTGAAGGTGATCTCTTCAATGAAGTATGCCGTCGCGCTAATCCGAACAGACGAGGGCTACAGTGTTTCGTGCCCCGGTCTGCCTGGATGCTGGTCCCAGGGAAAGACAGAGGAAGAAGCTCTATCTAACATCAGAGACGCGATACAGGAATACCTTGAGGTTGCTAAGTACCTCGCGGGCGAGCATGATCTTCGGGAAGTCGAGATTTCTGCCTAAGCGTGGGCAAGATATCTGGCATCCCACACCTGAGAGCGGTCAGAGCTCTGGAAAAAGCCGGCTTCCATATAACGCGACAAGGCAAACACGTCGTGATGACGAATGGCGTTCGAATCCTGACCGTTCCCAGACACGATCCGGTTGACTCGCATACGATGGCTGGTATCGTGCGCGATGCAGGACTCACAGAGCAGCAATTCCGCGAATTTCTTTAGATTCGGTACACGGCTGTACTGACCGATGCGTCCTTTCTCCACACAGCGAGCCTGAGCTGGTTTGGGTAACGTCGTGATTGGGTTTGAGACGAGATAAGGTGGGGAACACTTGTTGAGGCGTGGCAAGAAAGAGCTCGTCATCGATCATTTTGAGAAGCCAGCCGTCGAGTGAGGACGCTCTCGCAGGTGCCGTTTGCTCAACTCGTGGACAGCCCGCTCGTGCGCGAAGGAGAGTAGAAGCTCCGGATTCTGCCTTTACAATAGCGGTGGTGAAAGTACGATTACAAGCATCCTCCAAGCCGAATGTGGTGACGATCCCCGGACGTCCGGGAGATGAGGTGCCAACCGGCACACGGAAATCTATTCTCAAGGCGGTCGGACAGGAGAACAAACAATGAGCGTCACATACGCCGTGATTTTTGAGAAGGCAGATGCGAACTGGGCGGCTTACGTCCCCGATTTGCCCGGCTGTATCACAACCGGTCCAACTCTCGAACAGACGGAGCGCAATATTCGTGAGGCGATCGAAGGACACCTGACGACACTGCGCGAGTTTGGCGATCCGGTGCCGGACCCCACGACTGTCGCGAGGGAAATCGAGATCTCGCCTGCCGCGTGAATGCCGACCGGGGAACCCCCGATAACGCGTCTGGGCCGAAACGCATGCCGAAGACCTGCGACTCCGAAAAGGCATATCAGGAAAGCGGCCACCACGATCGCGATCTCCGCAATCCCCAGCAGCGGCTCCTGCGATACAGATTGGGCGCGGGTCACGGGCTTGAGGCCTTTCCACACCTGGAGGCCAAAGAGGTAAGGTAGTGGGGCGGTACCGGCGACCAGTACGCATTGCCAAAGCAGCGTCGATCCCAGCCACTGTCGCACCGCTGACCCCGCTACGTCCAGCAGCAACGGCAGTTTGTTGCCGGTGGTCTGATCGAAGATCCACAGCATCTCTTCGGCATACTCCTCGCGGAACCAAAATGGCAAGAGCGTAAGCAGCAGGCGGTATAACGAACGCATCAGGCCGGGTCCTCCCTCGCTCTGACCTTCCGATTGCCAAGCCGTGCCACAAGCCGATTCAAGCGCGCGAGTTCTTCTTTGAGAGCACGTTTCCCAGTGCCGGTCAGGCGATAGCACCGCCGTCGGTCATCCCCGGTGTTCGACCCGCGCACTTCGGTGATGACGCCAAGTGCCAGCAGTTTGGCCAAATTCTCGTAAAGAGTCGCAGGTCCGAGGTTATAAGTTCCCTCGGATATCTCGCGTACATCCTGCATGATTGCGTAGCCGTGTTTATCATCCGCATTCAGCGCCAGCAGGATGTAGAGGTGAGCCTGTGAAAGCGGCAGCAAGTGAGACAGGTCTTCAAACATTGCTTGGCTTTGGTCGGGTCATTTCAATCTGAATCCAGGCTTCGGCTTATCCGCCTTGTTTTGGCTCCAGCGAACAAGCTCCTGAAATGCTCCCAGCCGCGCTCGTAGTGGAACCGAGCAATGACCTTTTTCTGATACGTACTGGCGGACGAACCAGACCTCCGAAGGGCTCCCGGCCAGACTGTGCTGGTACGCATTGGCAAACCACCCCGGCACCACGGGATCGTAAGAAGCGTCAACGTTCAAAAAGGGCCGCGCGAGTTCGCCACGCGCAGCCCCAATGCCCCTCAGGCAGTTTGCGGCACGGGGCGCGGCCGGGAATCTTCGCACTCCCGCATTTATCTGTTCCGGGTCGGCGCTGGAGACGTAGAGTGTTCCCTCGTTGCTGACCGGGTTCCCTCCGCATTTGGATTTGACATCTCGCAGCAGGTCGGTGTGGAAGACGACGATGGCGCCGAGTTCCGATAAGTCGTGCGCCCCCGATTCTGTGCGGAGCACCGCTGCGGCGGTCGGGTTAGCTGCAAGCGCACGCACAACCCTTTGCATCCGTTCTTCAGTGGGGCGGAAATCGGCAGGAATCTCGCCAGGAGGAGGAAGCGTGTCGGGATGAAAGTAAGCAAACAGAGTCAGAAGATCGAAAGCGCGACGAACGTAGTCCGAGGGTTTGCTCAGCATACCGCAAAAACTCAATCCAGCTTTGTAGTCGTCACGAAATCCCTCCATTAGCCTAAGCGCGACAAGTCCTCCCATGGACTCGCCGAGGACGTAGACCGCTGCGGTACGCGGATACTTCTGCCGGAAGTACTTCCGCAAGGAATCGGAATCCTCGATTGCACCGTCGACTGCAATCCCGCCGCTGGAGTACCCAGACTCCGCGAGCGCGTACCCCTGCCCGAGCAAGGCGACTGCCAGCTCGCTCCGCCGCTCCCCAGCCCGGAAGACGATGGGAACCGGCGTATATCCACCGCACCAGAGCACCAGCGACCCATTCCATTGCGCCGGCATCAGAATGCGAAAATGCGCACCGTCCACCTTCCCGATTTCCTCTTTGATCTGCGCTGACGCAATGGTGGCGCACAGCATCATCAACAAGCACATGCAACGGGAAAGTGCCATGGCGCTCAGTATATCGGCAGGCGATATAGTAGTCAAGGAACGCCACGAGGGCTCCCGATGAGTGACTCTGCTCCGTCAACAAATCGCAATCTCATTTTCATACTGCTGCAATGCATTAATTGGCATGCTCTTTGAAGGCCTTATCCTAACCATGTCAATTTCACGACGAACGTTCGCCCGATCTCTGTCAGCCGCGAGTTTTGCCGGGGCGATCAGCCGCACGGCTGCATTGGCTCAAAACACCGGGATCTTCAGCCACGGTGTGGCCAGTGGAGATCCATTAATCAACAGAGTGATTCTCTGGACTCGCGTGACACCGACCGTTGACGAAATGGTGGTTCCGGTGGAGTGGCTGATCGCTGAAGATGCAGGCCTCACGAAGGTGAGCCAGCGCGGACTGACATACACGAACGCGGCTTTCGACTATACGGTCAAAGTGGACGTGACCCGGTTAAATCCCGACACGACTTACTATTACCGATTTTCTTACAAGGGAACGAACTCTCCTGTCGGCAGAACGCGGACCTTGCCGCTGGGTTCGGTGGATCGATTGCGCTTCGGGGTGGCGTCCTGCTCAAATCTCCCGTACGGGTTTTTCAACGCGTACCGGT
>JACMLA010000397.1 GCA_014379815.1 Bryobacteraceae bacterium
CACAATTATGAAGTTAAGTTCAAGTCCTTTCCACCTACGCTTGCCGCTGCTATGGACGCCGCCGGGCTCCCGGCCTCCGGAGAGTTCAGCGGTTACAAAGCATCTTCATACGTCGCTGGCAAGAACAGCTGGAGCCTTGCAATGAATCCGGCTCCTGGGGTCACCGGATCAGAAACTGCCAGAGCATCAGGATCCCCTGGTGGCCTTGTCGCAATCGAGTGGACTCCGACCCCCGGATCCGGGCAGGGACGTACGGCGATGTTCGCCAGTGTCCGCGCACATGCCGCGACCGCTATCGCTCAGCTCATTGCATTGCTGCCCTCAGCAGGGGAGCGAACGTCGCTGACCCGGCAAATCATTCCGTGGGCTAGTACTGCCGGGGCTGTTCAGCAGGCTCTGGATGCGCTGGTGGGACGAGACGGGACCATCAGTTTTGCAAGCATGGAACACCACGCTGGGGCCAACTTTGCATTTGGCGATGGCTCGGTAAAGTTCATTTTCCAGTCGTTCTGGGATTCCGTTAAGCGCGATTTGAAACTCGGGATCTACGGCGAGGACTGGAAAACTCTGCCGGGTGTAGCGGCTCCTGATGCGAGGGCAAGCACCCGCGATTCGATTAGTCTGTTCCGATACGGTAGTCTGTCAGGCCTTACTTCCTATTTCATCAGCGACCCTGCAACCCTGGGGTCCCTCGGTAAACTGCTTGCGGAAGCGGAAGCGGCTTCCGTTCGGCGCGACCGGACTGCCGAACAAGCGGCGGTCCAGGGGTGGCTGGAAGGAATCAGGAAGGCGGCAGCAGCACAACCCGCGGTTATCAGCCCTATTGGTGCCGATGCGCTAGCTGCGATGGGAGGGGTGGCCTACCCGTACTAATCGCAATACTTTGTTCGGAAGCTGAGACTCAGGAGGGCAGGTCCCGCACTGCCTTCCTGCTGAACAACTTCAAATGCGTCCGAATTTGTCTACTGCCTGACGAATATTCTTGTATTTCTGGATAAAAGGGTACATTTTGTGTTCGGTATCTTCCAGTTCCTGTGCCCGAGCCAGTACTTCAGACGCCTTCTCACGAGGCACGACGGCGACCCCGTCTTCATCTGCGAGCACAATATCGTTTGGGCGAACCCGGACTCCTGCGCACATTACCGGTACGTTGGAAGCCTCGAACCGGTAGTGATTCACTGAAGTTGCCGGCGAGATACCCCGGCTGTAAACCGGAAACTGAATTCGCTGGATCTGGGGCAAATCTCTCACGGCGGCGTCCAGAATCGCTCCCGCAAGACCCCGGACCTTCATCGCTGTAGCCATCAATCCGCCAATCGCGGCGACATCAACTCCGTCAGGAAGCACCATCACATAGACCGACCCTGGAGGCGCGGCATCGATGGCGTCGAGCATGCCTTGTGACACCTTGCTGCCCTCGCTATGTTCCTCTTTCTTCATCTGCACAGTGACTGCGGGACCGGCGAATTTGGTCTTAAACACCGGACGCATATCGTGAGACATATGCGCACGCTGACGGTACAGCTGCTCGATTGCGTCAGCTACCGATGCGACTTCTAACAGTCGGAACGCCTCGCATAACGCGGTTTCCGTTAATTCCTTCGAGTCTGCCGCCCACCCAGCGCGAGCCGCCAGGAAGGGTGCAGGCAGAAGGCATAGAGCTTGACGTCGGTTCATAACAAGACATCATAAGTGAATTAAACCGCCTGGAATCAGACTGGCAGAATACGAGATGGATGGCTTGCTGCTGCGCAACGGATCGGGTCGGTTTCGTCACGCGGCGCGTTTTGCCAGGGGTTGGGATAAGGCCGGTGGCGCGTTGGTGGGTACGTTTTGTTGCGATTTCTTTGCCGGGACGAACTGGGGATTTTTCCGGATTGCCTCGTGCAACTGCTCGACTGTCTTGACTCCATAGGCGTCCATTAGGGAATCCTCGACTTCCTTGCGCAGGGTCTGGATCTGTTCGAGTTCGATGCGGGCTTTCTCGCCGGAACGCCGGAGTCTGCTTTCGTGGCGGTGGATCTGTCG
>JACMLA010000398.1 GCA_014379815.1 Bryobacteraceae bacterium
CAAACTATCGGGCGATCTCTCCTCAGTGTCGGGCAATCTCGGTACTGGCGGAGAGGTGTTCGACTTCAGTAGCATGGGCCGTTTCACGAACCCTCTGGATCTGATCGACGATCCGAAAGTCGACGCGGTCGACATCTGCCTTCCGACAAATTTTCATGCGCCTGTGGCGATGGCCGCACTCCAGGCAGGCAAGCACGTCCTGGTGGAAAAACCAATTGCTCTGAGCACTGCAGAAGCTGACGAGATGCTGACTACAGCGAAGCAGACTGGCAGAACATTAATGGCCGCCCACGTTCTCCGATTCCTTGCACCTTATCGGGGTTTGACGAGCGCTCTGCATTCCGGCGAATATGGCAGGGTCAGGAGCGCCGTGTTCCGCCGCCGCTGCGCCGCACCGACCTGGAGTAAGTGGCTCACCGACACAGACCGCAGTGGCGGTGCCATCCTCGACCTCCTCATCCACGATATCGATTACGTTCTGCATGTGTTTGGCGAGACCCGGATCACATTTGCTACCGGCTACGAGAATCTGGCTAATGGGATCGACCTGCTCCACGCGAATCTCATCACGAAGGAGGATGTCGACATTGTGATTACCGGTGGCTGGCATCATCCGAAAGCGTATCCGTTCTCGATGGAGTATACGATTGTCACGGATCGTGCGACGTTCGACTTCAACTCCGCCGCGGCGGGAGAGAGCGGGGTTGCGATCTATACCTCGGAAGGCGAAAAGCAGAGTTTGGAATTGCCGACTGAAGACGGTTTTATCGCCGAACTGGCGTACTTCCATGAGTGCTGCGTAAACGGTAAACAGCCGGAGTTCTGCCCGCCGGAGGAGTCAGCAGCCGCGGTCAAACTGGCTCTGGATCTGGCGATTGCCAGACAGGAGCCTGGTTAGAGATCGGATTTAGCTATCGCGTAATCCTGGTCCTGATCCTGCGGGTTCCACCACTGCCTTCATGCTGCCCTTGGAAACTGGCATGCGCCAGTCCGGCCCGAATGCGTGGATTTGATCACGGCCAAACTCAGCCGCTCCCAGACCACAGGTAATCACAACGGTTCTGCCTACTGTGTCGACCTCCACCGCTCGCCGGAACGCGTCTACTTCGGAGAGCAGGAACAGTTTCTGCAGCATTTCAATTACGTACTCGTACGTATGTTCGTCATCATCGAGTAGGACTACGTTGTAGAGGGGTGCCAGGTCGTCGAGTGTTTCTTTCTCGACTTCCGGTGGCGCGAGAGTTTTGGTCATTGCCCGGGAAAGTGCGGTTCGCTACAGGTGATTGTACCCCCGGATTTCCAGCAGCAACGTTTGATGTGCTTTGTGCATCGGATATACTGAGGTAGTCCTTGGGGGCGCAACGGTTTCGACGGGATTGATTCGTTGTGTCGGGGCGTGTCGGGTTCCGAGCTCCCGTTAAACGATCGGAAAACAACAACTGCCAACACGCAGTTTGCATACGCTGCTTAATTAAATAAGTAGCCGCTTCGGGTGTTAGGTCTGCATGGCATCCAGTAAGCGTCTTATGGCAGGCTGGGCTGAGGGCTTCTGTTCGTAGCCTATAGGCCGAGATCAATCGGACTAAGCTGACCTGTTCTTGCCAATTCCTCACAGGTTGGTCGAAAACTAATGAATTGGATACACACGTAGTCGCGGCACGGCGGGCATTTTCGGACGCGGGTTCGACTCCCGCCGCCTCCACCAACCTCTTTGATATTGGGCATCTGACTGATTTTCATTCAGGATAACTTCACGTCGATGGCCTGCCAGCTTTGATATTCCATAAGCACACCTTCCAGATTCGATTTTTGATATCACAGGAGTAGCATGGATAGAGTAAGCAAAATGTCCGCCTCATCTTTGAAGACTCTTACAACTGCTGCCATTCGTTTGGTGAAAGCTGGCACCAACCTGTCAATGGCCCTGCAGAAAGAGGCCGAGGTGCTTCTACAGCAGTTCGAAAAACGACAGAACGAAGTTGGAGCACGTCACTCGGAGGCTGATGATGACATCCGAAGAGGTTCCCGACTCACCAATCATCGCGTCACTCTTTGATTTCCTTTACGTCGACCGACCGCGGCTTGCATCTTACGCAGCTCAGTTATACAACGATGGCGTTCTTAGTTTAACCAAGAAGGTAACGCAGGTCACTGAAGGGAAGTCATCAGGCGTCAAGGCTGGGTTGAAGGTACTGGAAGCTGCTTTCGGAGATACCGGAGCAACACAAAGGTTGATCGAACGCCAGTTCGATTCTGGATGGTCACTGCCGCTGAATCTGCTTGACGGACTTGACGAGGAAGGCTTCATCCATGATGATATCTGGCCTGCGGGAATCGGTCAGGTCGTACTAATCTCAGGCTCTCTCCGTATCTTAGACATACGCTTAATGCGTGACCTGTGGGGCAGTGCAGTGAAGCTTGCCCGCGCTGGACAAAAGAAAAAACCAGATCAGCACGATACAGAGAAGACGGTCGTCGAGATACTTTCAAGACTCCCGCATGCTCTTCAGATGAACTTAATAGGCAGCCCTCCGGGACGAGGAGCGATTGCTTTCATGGCATGGACAACTCTGAATCCGGAGCACATGACTGTGAACCCTGATGACCTTGCATTTAAGCACGGTGCAGATCTCGTGGGTTTGTGGCACTGCATAGCGGTGGTTGATGCGTTGCCGGAGAAAGAACGTCCTCAACCGGTGAGTTCAGGTCGCGAGATGGAAGATGCAATGGTTCAGATGCTAAGCGGCCTGCGCGAGGCATTTGGCCGTCCTCCTCAGGCGTTTGGTGTGACGCCATTGCTGATATTCCGAAAGTGCGAACGGCGTCCGTCTGCTCAAACGGAGAACGGCGAATTAGCGCCTGGCACAGTCCTCAAGTCGAACATCGAGTGAATTGCCTGTACCTCGTGTAGCATGTTGAACTGCTGTACTATAACGGGCTGATGGCTGCATCCAGGCTTGAGAAAGAGGTGGAGTTTTCGGCGGCGTTCGACGCGCTGGTTGGGTTGCTCCGGCCGCTGGAATCGCGGCTGGCGGTGAAGGCCGATGAGCCTGGGAACTACATGACCGAAACACGCGCGCCGAGCTATCGGGGGAAGCCGATGATGTTTGCGTCTGTCGCGAGTAAGAGCTACGTGGCATTCCACTTCTTTCCCGTTTACTTGTGGCCGGAGATGCTCGATGCCATTTCGCCTGAGCTGCGGAGGAAGATGCAGGGGAAGACTTGCTGGAATTTCCGGCGGGTTGAGCCGGAGCTGTTTTCCGAACTGCAGAGGCTTGTCCAGGACGGACTGCAACGGTACGAAACGGCAGGCTACTTATAAGAGATAGCGCAGTGTCCTCCTTCCCTTTTCAGGATCCAGGCGAATTACTCGACGACGACCTGTACCTGCGTCTGGTGCAGACCAAGGACTCAGATGTGATTCGCGGATGGGTACCGATGTACATGTTCCAGATTTGCGTCTACCCCTCTGGTGAAGTTGCGGGTGAGATCAATTTGCGCTTAGGCGATACGGAATCTCTGCGGTTGTACGGAGGTCATATTGGATACGGCGTACGGTCGCGCTATCGGGGAAGACGCTTTGCGGCAAGGTCGGTCAAACTCTTGCTGCCCCTGGCGCGGGCACATGGAATGCGGGAACTCTGGATCACCTGCAATCCCGACAATCTTGCTTCCAGACGGACCTGCGAGTTAGCGGGCGCCGAGTTTGTCGAGATTGTCGACCTGCCCTCCTACCTCGACATGTATCGCGAAGGAGAGCGCCAGAAGTGCAGGTACCGTCTGGCGTTGAGTTAGTCGTAGTTGCCGTTAACGAACCAGTTGGCCGCGCCGATGCATGAAGTCATAATTTGGCGGCTGATGCGATAAAGGGCACCGGACTGGAGAGCGATATCCCATTCATCGCATGCCCAGGAATCGGTGCGCCACCAGTCGCCCGAAGTTCGCCATGGTCCGGCGTATCCAATGACATTTCCACTAATGACATTTCCACTAATTCCTCTGGCGGTTGCAATGCGCTGCGGATAGCCGAGAGGCGCGACAACATCAGCAGGGATCGGCGGACGGTAGAGCCGGATTGCCAGAAGGGGCGTTGCCGTCGGCAATGGCGGAGCAGCAGCGAGAGAGCCGGGCCGTGCCACGAATCGGTTCATGCGAAATGCGTCAGCGCGGTGCGTGTTCAGCAGCTCCGGAGATCCAATGTTGCCTTCTCCTACAACCGCGGCCAGACGGGCGAGTGTAAGCTCCAGTTTCTCGGCTTCAGGGGCTACGGGGATAAAGAGTCCTCCCTGGAGACGGCGCTGCGGGGATGGCTGGGCCAGAATGGCAACTTTGCAGACAGGGGATTGAGGTGGATGCGCGGCGAGATCGTACTGCAGCAGCTTGAGTAGGGACGTGCTGTCGGTTGTCGCGTACGGCAGACGGATGGTTCGCACGTGTTGCGTACGATTTTCCAGTGCCAGCTGGACGGTAACTTCGGTGGCGGCGAGTCCGTTGGAAACCAGTCGGCCGCAAACTTCATTGAGCAGTCGCCCTAGCAGGAACGCGAGTGATTCCAGTGAGTCCAGAGGAAAATCGAGTTCCAGGGAAGACGAGAACTCCGGCGATTCGTAACTGGCGACCAGAGGTCCGGGAGAAAGGCCGCGCGCCAGCATGTGAAGACGGACTCCTTCGGGTCCGAGGCGTTCGGCAAGACCGGTTTCCGGCAGTCGTGAGAGATCCCCAAAAGTGTGAATGCCCCAGGATGTGAGGGTTTCCAGAAGCTCGGGATCGGGGTCAAGAAACATCAGGGGGAGGCGGGCGAGAGCTCGGGATTCATCTCCCGGGGTGATGACCGTAATGCCGGGTATGCCACGCGCGGCGGACGTTGCGGCCCAGGGATTTGCGGCGATTCCAACTCGTGTGTCGTCACGATAAAACCCGGCGGCGTCGAGCGAGGCTTTCATCTGCTCGGCAATCTGCTGCGGCCTGCCGAAGAGTGACCCGAGACCGCGGATGTCGGCGAGAACCCGGTCGGGTGCAGGCTCGATAAGGGGCGAGAAAGATTCTGCGCAACGCACCAGTGCTGCATGGCGATTGGAGGGCAAATTGGGAATGTGCAGACAGGCGTACATCAGGCGATCTCCGGGGCCCGGGATTCAAAGTAAGTCAGGTTGTTGCCGCGGGAGTGGACAGGTTTTCGCGGAGTGATATGAACCCGGGTTCCCCGGAGGATACGGAAACGCGAGTGAGCGCCGGACCAGATTGCAGGTGCTGGCGGAAATTCGAGAGCCATCGTGGCGCAGTTTTTTACGAAAGGCTCGCGTTCTACGATGACGAAGACGGTAGGTGTGCGCTCGACAGCCCGGCGGAATCGATACCACCACGTCATGGGAATGCGGCGGACCACCGCAGGTGGGAGATCGCTCAGGTCCATGACGATCAGTCCCCATCCCCCGGAATGCGTAAGAAGATCGGCTGCCTTCAGGGCATGCTCGGCACCGTGGCAGCGGACCCACAGAAGTCGGCTGAGGTCGGCGGATGCAGCGGATGCGGAAGCGGGGTCGAACGTATCGCTGGCGTCGATCAAGGCGCAAAACTCGCCAGCTCCGGTGCTCCGGGCAAGGAAGTTATTGATAAAGGTAGTTTTCCCGGAAGTCGCAGGTCCCCAGATTTCGGTCACGGATCCACGGGGAACTCCGCCGAGCTCTGTGTCGATAACAGTGATTCCCGTGGGCAGGTATTCGCGCTCAAGCTGCTGGCGGAGATCGGCTTCGGTAACGAGATAACGTGCCAGTGCAGAGCGGTCCATAAAGCTTTCCGGCGGACAGTTTCGCCTTCTGTTCGCCTATTGTAGCTTGACCGGAATCCAGCAAGCTGACGTAAACTGAGGGTTGATCCCCTACTCAGATTTGAAGCCGCAGCATGATGCGCTAAGGGAAGAGCTCCGGCACGCCATCGATGAGGTTCTGGACAGCCGTCAATTCATCCTCGGCAAATTTGTTACTGCTTTTGAAGAGGAATTTGCGGCATATTGCGGCGTTCGCCATGCAATTGCGGTGAATTCCGGCACAAGTGCGCTGCATTTAGCTCTGCTGGCCGCCGGGGTGGGACCGGGTGACGAGGTAGTGACCGTCCCATTCACGTTTGCGGCTACTGTTGCTGCCGTGTATTACTGCGGAGCCCGGCCGGTGTTCGTGGATATTGACCCGCGCACATTCACGATGGATGTCACGCAACTGCAAGCTGCAATCGGGCCCCGTACGAAAGCGATTCTTCCGGTCCACCTGTATGGACAGGTTGCGCCGGGCATGGACGAAGTTGTGACGATTGCCCGGCAGAGCGGCATTGCTGTTATCGAAGACGCGGCACAAGCTCATGGAGCGGGGATGCACGGCCGGAGAGCCGGATCGCTCGGAGACATGGGCTGCTTCAGTTTCTACCCCACGAAGAATATGGGAGCTTGCGGCGAAGGCGGGCTGGTGACAACGGATGATGAGGAGCTGGCGCGATCCCTGAGATTGCTGCGGGATTGGGGTCAGGACCGGAAATATCATCATGCGATTCGCGGGTATAACTATCGCATGGAGGGTCTGCAGGGGGCGGTACTTTCGGTGAAGCTGCGTTACGTCGAGCAGTGGACTGAGGCCCGGAGGGCGATCGCCGCAAGGTATGACGAGATGCTCATCGGGTCTGCGGTGATGCTCCCTCTGGCTGCGCAAGGAATGCGGCACGTGTATCACACGTATACGGTGCGGACAGAAGCTCGGGATGCCCTGCAGAAGCATCTGGCGGATGCTGGAATTGGGACGGCGATTCACTATCCGATTCCACTGCATCTGCAGCCGGCATATGCGGATGAAGCCTGGCCGAAAGGCTCACTACCGGAGTCCGAACGGGCAGCGAACCAGGTGTTGTCGCTACCTGTTTATGCGGAACTGCAGTCTGCCCATTTGGAGGCGGTTGCCGCTGCTGTCCGGGCGTTTGGGAACTGACTTTACGGTTTGCCTGCGGATCGGGAACGTTCGGTTTTTGGCTTCATTCCAACGCGGCGATATTGCTGGTTGATGTCGATGAAAGACGCGCCCTTCCCGTGCATAGCCAGGATTTCTGGTGCGGGCTGCCCGTGGTATTCGCTAAGAAAGGAAACGTTTGCCTGCGTGATGAAGTCACCCTGACCTGTGAGCGTGACATTGGCTTCTTTAGCGATTGCCTCG
>JACMLA010000399.1 GCA_014379815.1 Bryobacteraceae bacterium
AGGTCAATGATGTAGATTCCATTACGTTTCCCGAAGATGTACTTTTTCATCTTTGGATTCCAGCGCTTCGTCTGGTGACCGAAGTGGACGCCAGCCTCCAGCAGCTCTTTCATCGTTATAGAAACCGCCAAGTTGAACCCTCCTTTTCGTTGAATGTTCGAACGGCTTTATGGGCCGTTAGGATTTGACTCCAAAATTGACAGACCGCCTGGCCTGCCAGCCAATCAAACAAAAGGACAGGGGATCTACCCCTGTCCTTAAACTTAAGTCGCTAATGAACTGAAAGCCATTACTACCGTTTGGAGAACTGGAACCGCGCGCGTGCACCCTTCTGTCCGTACTTCTTGCGCTCTTTCATACGCGGATCGCGTGTGAGCAATCCAGCCTTCTTCAGACGCTTACGCAACTCGCCGTTGAAGTTCAGGAGCGCGCGCGAGATGCCGTGGCGAATCGCCCCAGCCTGGCCGGAGGGTCCGCCTCCATCGACATTGACCAGGATGTCAAAGTGATCGAGAGTCTCCGTGAGGGACAGCGGCTGCTTGATGATCATCTTCAGCACGTCGTTCGGGAAGTACTCGTCGAATCCCCGATTGTTGACCGTGATTTTTCCATTGCCCTGACGCAGATGCACACGAGCTGTCGAGGTCTTTCTTCTTCCGGTTCCGTAGTATTCGACTAGAGCCAACGTCTCCCCCTTTATCGTTTGCCAGCCAGGTCGAACTTCTCTGGCTGCTGCGCCTCGTGCGGATGCTGAGCGCCGCGGTAAACCTTCAGTTTCTTGAGCATTTTTCGGCCAAGCTTACTCTTGGGAAGCATGCCCCACACGGCCTCTTCGATCATCGTCTCAGGCTTCTCCGCGCGGATGAAGCGTGCGGCACGCTCCTTGAGCCCACCCGGGTAACCGGTGTGATGGCGATACAACTTATCGTTTTCTTTGCGCCCACTGAGCACGATCTTCTCGGCATTCAACACGATGACGTGATCGCCTGTGTCCAGAAAAGGAGTGTAAGTCGGCTTGGTTTTGCCGGAAATGATCTGCGCAATCGTAGTCGACAGCCTTCCGAGAATCTGGCCCTCGGCGTCGATCACGAACCAACGCGGCGTGATGTCACCCTGCTTGGGGAAATACGTACGCATGACTCTCCCTGTTAAAACCAGCGTCTACATACCACGTTAAAACAGTTGCACAGCTGGGCCGCGCCAGCCGCCATCGAGGCGGCTGCCCGAATAGACAGGCGTCGACCAGCTGATTTTCAAGTGTCCCGGAGATTTCGGCCGGAGCTCAGACCCAGGCTAAACCCTTCAAAAGACAACAACACACCCATCCCTTAAGAAAGGGGGTGCAATGGTAACCACTGCGAACAAGCCCTGTCAACGGATTCATTCCCGCTTGTGCCACCCTTCCCCATGGCACTAACTTCACGACTGCTGACGCAGGGATGACCGGACGCTAAGCGTCTTGGGAGTGCGGTGACCGCAGTCACCGCTTTTAGTCAGTGCCACCCAAAGCGGCAGTTGCGACTGCCGCACTCCAAAGCCTCGCCCGTGGTTCGGGGTTCTGGTGTCCGTGCTTCTTGCCGCTGGTTCGACCCCATGGTAAAAAGCACCACCTTCCTGACCCTTGCCAGTGCTCGATCGACAGCTATCCAAGTTACGGGCGTTGCTCCTGTTCGCACCTCTTTGCCTGCTGCGCCCTCCCGCCCCTGTGGGCGGGACCTGGCAGGAGAATCCAGGGTCTGACTCATGACGGCGCGCATTCTCGATGGCAGGATGGTG
>JACMLA010000050.1 GCA_014379815.1 Bryobacteraceae bacterium
CAATCTCGTTCGCTTGTCAGTGGGAGTGGAGGATGTTGAGGATCTGATCGCCGATCTGCAGGAAGCTCTTCGGGCAGATTAAGTGGAGGATCTCCTCTTCGTTCAGACGGTAGAGCTTCTGAATCCGGGGATACCGAAGAACTCTCTCGACTTCGCCGAGTATGGCGTAGACACCACGAGCCGACTACCGGATTGCTGAATGACCCGAAGCAGCTATTTAGTTAGATTGCGGGAAGAACTGGCTGCCCCGGCTAAGGCCGTAATTTGTTCAAATCGCCGTCAGCGACCTGTTTTGGATACTCTTTTGCCCAACGCTCTGCCACAATCTTCAGCGCAGACAAGGTGTCGCGTAGATCGTGACCTTTTGCCGAAAGATCATAGGAGACTTCTGGCGGGATGGTCGGCACATAATCACGCGTGACGAACTCGGACGCCTCAAGCGCACGCAGTCGCTGTGTAAGAACCTTGGTCGAGATTCCAGGGATCGCTCGTTTAAGGGCACCGAAGCGTGTCCGGCCATTCGTCAGCAACACCCATAGAATGTGCGGTGTCCATCGGCTCGCAATGAGCTTGAGCACATCATCAAGCTCGCATTGGACTGGAGTCGTAAACGCCACAAGCACCTTGGTTACCAAAAGGTTCCTACTTTACAGATGATACCACCGCTGATAGCTTGAAGCTTCTGTGAGGCAAAGCGTTTTTTCAGAAGGATGTAGAACATGATCGTGGTAACAGGTGGAAACGGGCAGTTGGGACGCGCTATAGCTACGGAGCTCGAACGCGCGGTCGGGACCAGGGCTTTTCGCCTCAGCGTGCGCGAACGCCTCACGGACGATCCGCGGCAAGCGCGGGGAATTGAGAGCAGGGTGGCTGACTACGATAACGTTAAGGCCCTCTCCCAATCTTTCGAAGGGGCCGACCAGCTGATCCTGATCTCAGCCGACGGTACGGACGATTTGCGGCTTCCCCGGCAGCTAAACGCTGTCCAAGCCGCCAAAGACGCGGGCGTAAAGCATATCGTGTTCACCAGCTCCCGCAGCGTGGGCAAGGGTAATGGGCTCGCCCACGCTGCAGTAAACAGCCAAACCGAAGATGCCATCAAGGCAACAGGTGGGGACTACACCATCATGCGAAATAGCCTTTATGCGGAACTGCTCTTAATGTTCGCCCAGCCTGCTATCGAGACGGGCGTGATCTCGCTACCTGCCGCCAACGGCAAGGCCGCCATGATTTCCCGCACGGATATCGCCCGGTTTGCGGCGAGGGTCGTGCTGCCCGGCTTCGGGCGAAACCAAGTCTACGAACTGACTGGCCCGAAGGCGTTTGGTTATTACGACCTGGCCGCAATCCTGGCGGAAACAACGGGCAAGCGCATTGTCTACGTGCCTGCCGACAAGAAAACGGCTGTGGACTGGCTCAAGGGCCGGTTGGCCGTGCCTGATTTCTATTTGCCGTTCATCGTGGACGCGGCCTATGAGTTCGGGCAAGGCTGGCAGGAGGCCGTGTTAACCGATTTCGAACAAGTCGTTGGATCACCGGCAACCCCAGCAGATCAGGTCTGGCGTCACACTCTCACTGGGGGTGGGCCGCTAACGCAGGCCTCTTCTACAACCTCCATATCGCCTTCATGATTGATGATGTCAACGAGACCGCCCCTCAGAATAACGTGGTCGTCTGTGATCATCACCCGAATGCGTGCCGCGGTGTCACTACTGATTTGGGTTCCCACTGCTCATCCCCAGGCGACCAAACAGCAATCATCGTCGTGCCGTTGTCAATCTCGCTGACCACTGTTATTGCTGCGCCAACCTGGCTTAGCGCGTTCGTGCATTCCCAAAAGGTCATAGCCCGCCATCGGCGCATCTGCGTCGAATCCGCAGCCACCAGATTTTACGAAGACCCAGACACCGCCGCCCAGCGTTCCAACTTGAAGGTTTATCTTCTTAGCGCGCGAGCGTGTTTGACAGCGTTGGAGAGTGCTTCTTGCGCGATACGGAGGAACTCGTCTTCGACCTTCCTCGGAAGTGCCGCTCCCATAATCGCTCCCTGCATTTCTATCGAGGCAGTTGTCAACCTCTGCGTTTTGTTCACCAGATTACCGAGTGCCGTCATTAGTTAGCTGGTCCGACGGCCTTCAAGTTTGCCCGAATGAGTACCGCGGTGTCGATGTCGGCGGATGGTCTGGCATAGCAGAAAGAGTTACTTTTTCCAGGGCGGCAATCCGGCTTACAAAGTTATCGAAGCGCAGTTCCGAAGCAGCGCTGACGTTAGACAAGTCTGCCCGGAATTTCCTGTTCTCGATGCGATCGTATTCCTGGTAGTTGAAGAAAGCGCCAAGAAGCTTTGTCTCGACTGCTTCCAGACGCGTTGGCAACCTCTTCCTGCGACTTGGTTTCAAGGCTTGCCAAGTCACTTTTGAGCTCGATCTTAAACTCTGTCAAACCACTTCTCACCCGACTCTCAGATTCCTGGATGGCCTGCAAAATCGTCTGCATATCCTGCTTCGTCATCGGTGCGCTGTTATGGTCCATGAGCTTCCCTCGAATCCTTATCTTCGCGCATTGCCGGAGGCTTTGATGGTCAGGCGGCAATCGTTCGAAACAGTTCGGAGTGCCGCGCCACAATAGCCGCTTCCGCTTCCCTGTCAGGCGCCAGATCCCATTTGCCGCGCTCCCAGGTACCGCCAAGCAGAATGCCATCCCGTCGCGGAAACATATACAGACCGCCGCTGAGCAGGTTGTAGTTCACCTCAGGCTGAGGAAGCAACACCGTGAGTTGTCCCTTCACTGGTTGAAGACTCTGATCCCCGAACAACGAACCTGACCCTAATCCAGTGCAATTGATGATGACGGGCTCTGGTAGCGAACCAAGTTCAGACGCGGCGGCGAACTCCCGGAGCCTGACAGCGCCTCCTGCGATCTGTACATCCTGAAGCAGAGTCGCGAGATAGATAGGCGGCTGAATCAACATCGTTGTAAAACGGCGGGCATGCTTACCAAAGGGCGTCGCGTTTGGCGGCAGGTCCGCATACTCAGGGTACAAATCTCGCAGGGGGCTTGTCGGACCCAGAATGAACTGGTCCTGCAGTGGCTGGTCGGAAACGATGTAGTTCCGAAGCCACCCGATGCCATACCGGTCGGCCGGCAATGTCTGAAATTCCTTGTGAGCCAGTCGGGCAGCCTGAACAAACTGCTCGCGGAAAGCTGCCGTAGCGCTGTCATCCCGAAACACCGAAGTTGGCCACCACTGCGCTCCTGCAATGTTGGAGGTTGTCTCAGGTGGCAGAGCCCTGGTATAGATCGTGACGGTTGCGCCTCGTCGTTGCAGGAGTCGCGCTGTAGCGAGGCCCACCGCGCCTGCGCCTAACACAGCAACCGCGGTTCCAGCTTGAGGATTCGCAAGGTCGACTGCCAGGTGGGAGGTTCCCCACGAAAGCGTTACGCCTCCGCCACCGTGACCGTAGTTATGCACCAAAACCTTGTCTCCCAGCGTCTCCCGCCGTACAACGAATCCCTCTGGGCGGTAAGGCCTGAGCCCGGTTACGGTACGAATGATGCGTTCTGGCGCGACGCGAACAGGACGGAAATCATGATCGTAAACAGCACGCCGGGCGATCGTGCTACGCCGCGTGGCACATCCGGCGAGTACTGCCGCACCAGCTCCGATTAGCAAATCCCGGCGACGTGTCATTTCCTGATCTCAATCTTCTTGATCTCAAGCACCAGAGCCATGTGGGCCGATTGTAACGTGTCGCCCGGGGACCAAAAACAAAACGGCAGGTCAGGTCGCGAGACCTAAACCTGCCGTGGTCAACCCGTGTGCTTGCGGGAGGGTTGAGGTTTATGTGCGGCGCTTCAGAGTAGGACGCTCGTCCTCATCGTCGCCGCCCTTCTTGCTCTTGGTGTCACCCTCGATGGTCCGGGTACCACCACCGGGAGCCTTCTTCAGACGGGGACGATTGTCATCTTCCTTGTCGTCCAACTTCCGGCGATTATGCATCGAAGCCAGCCGCGCTTTGACATCGTTAAATTCTGAGGTGGTAACGACGTATTCCGGACGGGCATCCAGAAGTTCCTCTATGTTTTTCTGCGCACCTTTGATGCGGTCGTCCGTCATTGGATGCGATGAGAACACTTTGCTCATCGTTCCAGGCTTCCGCTTTTCCATCGACTGGATCTTTTCAAAGAAGTCGACAAAAGAAGTCGGATCGTACCCGGCTTTGTAGAGGTACTGCAAACCGAGAAGGTCGGCTTCACGTTCGAAGCCGCGCGAGAAGCTCAGGAAGGTGACAGGGACCAGAATGCTGGCCGCCTGCCGGATCCCGTAGCCCGTCCATCCGCCCATAAAGATGAGTGGAATCGATGCCATATTGATGATCTGGCCCCGGCTTGCCTGACGCGTGCCGTGGCGCGCGGCGATGTGGGCGATCTCGTGCGCCATCACCCCTGCCAGCTCCGATTCGTTTTCGGCTTTCAGGATCAGCCCTGAGTTCACGAAGAAAAATCCGCCAGGAAGCGCCATTGCGTTCACTTCCTCAGCATCGAGAACCTTGATTGTGACCGGCACCTTCACGTCGGAGTTACGGACCAGATTCTGCCCGACGCGATTGACGTACTCTGAAATAACCGGATCATCGATGATTTTCGCCTGCCGCTCGATCTCCTGGGCGTATGACTTGCCCATTGCGATCTCTTTCTCGAGGGAATAAAGGTTGACACCCTTGGCAACATCGCGATTGCCGATTTCGTCAGGGTCCTTTTTCTTGTTCTTGTCCTTAGCGTAGGTGTGGACCGGCGCCACTGCCAGAGTGAAAACGGCTGCAAGAGCGAGGTGAGCGGCGAACAGGCGATTCATGAAACTCCTTAATCAGACCAGTGCCCTGACTGTAACCTGAACGCGATTGCGGCGCAAGGCTCATGCAAATACGGCGTTCCCAGCTCCAGAAAAAACTAAGGCCCCACTGTCTTTAACGTACAGTTGGGGAGATGGGTTACGAGACGTTCCAGTCTGCCGGGTCAGACCTCCGGGCCAGGTATCGCGACCAGTTCCCCGTAACGGGCAACGTGGTCTATCTAAACCACGCTTCCGTGTCGCCCCTCTGCAAGCCCGCCGCTGACGCGATCAAGACCTTAGCCGACGACGCCCTGCAGTTCGGATCGTTGCACTACGACCAGTGGTTGGACGCGTACGAGGGCCTTCGTGTCGCAGCCGCGTCCCTGATTGGAGGGCATCGGGACGAAATTGCAATTGTAAAGAACACATCCGAGGGAATTGCGACGGTTGCGATGGGCCTGAAGTGGCAGCCAGGCGACAAAGTGGTAGCGTTTCGCGAGGAATTTCCGGCTAATGCTCTGCCGTGGCTCCGTCTGGAGGAGCATGGAGTGCGCATCGAGTGGCTCTCCTACCTGGACGAGCTTGACCGCATTGAAGAAGCCGCGCGGGGAGCTCGTTTACTCGCCATCAGTTATGTACAGTTTCTCAGTGGCTACAGGGCAAACCTTGCCGCACTGGGCGAAATCTGTCGCCGGCACAACGTGTTCTTCTTCGTTGATGCAATCCAGGGCTTAGGCGTATTTCCCCTCGATGTGGACCAGATCGGGATCGATGCGCTGGCTGCGGACGGGCATAAGTGGCTGACCGGACCTGAAGGCTGCGGCATACTTTACGTCCGAAAAAGTCGTCAGGAAGAGATTGAGCCGGTAGAGTTCGGTTGGACCAACATCGCCAACTACGCAGATTATGCTTCTCGCGACATGACACTCCGGCCGGACGCGGGCCGGTACGAATGCGGGACGTTGAACACAGTAGGGATTTACGGACTTCGGGCAGCGATTGAGTTTCTGAACGGCGTGGGTATTCCGGCGATCTCAGGGGCGGTGACGGAGCTGGCCGACCAGGTTGCGGCTGGTGCACAGGAAAAAGGGTACGAACTGATGGTGGAACGAACCCCGGCCACCTCCGCCGCAATCGTCAGCATCCGCAAGGAAGGCATCGACAGCCGGATGATAGTTCGCCACCTTAAGGAACTGAGATTTCTTGCCGCGCCCCGCCAGGGCTGGGTCCGGATTTCTCCGCACTTCTACATCAGTCCTGAGGACATCGGCAACCTGCTGGACGCGCTGCCGTAGGAGTTGTGGCGGAGGCGCTTTGCCCCGAAGCAAAATTATTAAATCTAAACGTGCAACTGGCGCCCTGTTTGCCAACTCCCCTTAAGCGCTGGTAACCTCAGGACGTACCAGGTCGCCTCCCATGATTGAGGGCCTGCTCGTGTCAAGCACATGCTGGTTGAATTCGATGTCATTGAACGCGCCCGATCCGGCGACAGTGCTGCGTTCAATGTTGTCGTTACAACCTACAGGAAACGGATATTCGGCACGATTGCCCGCCTTATCGGTAAGCCAGAGGATGTCGAAGATGTTGCGCAGGACGTCTTTCTCAGGCTCTACTACTCTTTGGACCAGTTGCGCACTCCTGAGGTTTTCGAGCCGTGGCTCTACCGCCTTACGGTCAATGCAGCGTACGATTACCTCCGCCGGCAACGTCGGCGCCACGAGTCCCGTCTTTCTGATTTGTCCGAGCAACAGGTTCTCATGGCGGATGCTGCAGCCGGCAGGGTTGCCGATCTCGATCAGACCCAGCGCCGCCGGACTTGCGAACTTGTAGAAGAATTGCTGAGTTCGGTCTCCGAGCAGGACCGGATACTGCTCAAACTTAAGGAAGTTGAAGGAAAATCGTTGAAAGAGCTGGAAGAGATCTATAAGGTGAAGGAAAACGCGTTAAAGGTAAGGCTCTTTCGGGCGCGTCAGCGTGTCTTAAAAGCTTTCGAGTCCTCAAAACAGCAAGGAACGTCGGCCTCAGGCGAAACCGTTCCCAGGAAGGCATAGCAGCAGAATGTTTGAACCGCAGCACGATCAGATGAACGAAGAACTGCCTCAGCAGGTCAGGAACACGTTTTCTGCATATCGGCAGGCTCTCCCGGATTTCGACGCCAGCCCGGAGTTTATGCCAGCACTCTGGGAGCGTATCGAGCGCCACCAGAAAGTAACTTATAGTTTCCGCAGAGTCGCCGGTGGACTGGTCACCGCTTCTGCCGGGCTCTGTTTTGTCGTTGGATTGATGTTGTGGGCACCGCAGCAGCATAACGGTATCACCGGCGCTGACAATACGTACGTAGAAGTTCTGGCCGACGAGGCATCCGACGAACTTACTCCTGAACTCAATACACTATGAAGAACTTTTCTTACCGCCAGGTTGTCTTTCTGTTGCTCGCGGTATTCGCCAGCGGCGCTGTGGCTGGCGGTTTCGTCGTCAGTCTTTATAAAACTAAAACAGTGACAGCGAACAGTGCTCCACGGGCGTGGCGGGAACAGTACGTCGGTAATCTGACTTCACGGCTGAAGCTGTCAGGCGAGCAAGTGTTGCAGCTCAACACCATCCTTGACGAGACCAAGTCACGCTATGACGCGGTAAAACGCCAGTACAAACCGGACATGGACCGCATTCATGGCGAACAGGTCGACAAGGTTCGGGCCATGTTGAATAGCTCACAAGTGCCTGAATATGATAGGTTTCGGGTGGAGCGGGAAAAGGCTAAAGCTCAGGCTGCAGCAGCGGGTGGCGGCCAAAAGTAGAAGATCGAAAGAGCCTCACTCGTGAATCAAGCTCTTGAATTCAACAAAGTGAGGCTCTTGCTTAGGATGCTTTCTTCGTGCGGGAAGGCCTGGCCACGTTGGCATACTTCTTCTGGAAGCGATCCACACGACCTTCGGTATCGATCAATTTCTGACGTCCGGTAAAGAACGGGTGGCAATACGCGCATATTTCCACGCGCATATCGCCTTTGTGCGTCGACCGGGTGCCGAACGCATGGCCGCACGCACAAGTTATCTTAATCTCGTTATAGGCGGGGTGAATCCCGGGTTTCATTCCAATACCTCAAGCTTTCCGCAGATGCTTTACGTTGATGAGAGTGTAGCACGACCGTCATGAATGCCCCTAAAAACAGCACTTTAGGGTCTACAGGCGGGATGGCCGTATTAAGCAGATGCACGGAGGGCGGTCAAAGATTCCGGCGCGCCTCCGACCGGGATTGCGCTACCCTTTGATTATGGCAGTTCCCTCGATCGCCCGTCCCTCCTTATTCGGCTCCGACTAGCGAGTTTCCTTCTCTCTTCAGTCCTGATATGCGCGAGCGTATCACTTAGGTTTTGATACGCGCGAGCGTACCCGGCACGTTCCCCCCCCGGCCCATTTCCAACTGACTTTGAGGAGATCCCCATGCTTGCTGTCGAAGTTCGCCCAGACCTGCCTTACCTGAAGACCGCTCTGCCCGGCCCTCGTGCCCGAGCCATTGTGGAGCGGGACGAAGCCGTGATGTCGCCCAGCTACACCCGTCCGTACCCCCTGGTAGTGGAACGCGGCGAAGGCGCGATTATAGAAGATGTTGATGGAAACCGGTTCCTCGATTGCAACGCCGGAATAGCAGTTGTCGCCACTGGTCACTCACATCCCCGCGTCGTCGAGGCCATCCAGAAGCAGGCGGCAAAGTTCCTGCACATGTCCGGGACTGACTTCTATTACGAAAACATGGTGGTGTTTGCGGAGAAACTGGCCGCACTCACTCCAGGCAACGTCTCCCGGCGCGTATACTTCGGCAACTCCGGAACCGAAGCGGTCGAAGCCGCCTTGAAGCTGGCCCGGTATCACACCGGCA
>JACMLA010000400.1 GCA_014379815.1 Bryobacteraceae bacterium
GTTACCGAAAGCAAGAATATATCAGGGAATGCGATCGTTGACAGTGCCGGGAAGACGGTTGAGTTCGTTCTGACCCAGCTCACGGGAATTCCAGCTAACCAGATTGACCGCGTTACCTACACAGTCGGCGAAAAGACCGGCCTGTCTAAAAGCGGAATGCCGTACCGTGTACTGATGAGCGTGAAAGGTCTCCCGCCAGGCCAGCACTTTGTCACTGCTCGTGTGTACAACTACGCGAGTCAGGTTCTGATTCAGGCAACGTCCGCATTCACGATTGAAGCCGTAAACGAACTCCTCGTCAACGGCGACTTTGAAGCAGGCGTTTTGCCCTGGTTTGGTCCCGGTCTCTTCACCGTTGAAACTCAGGAGCAAGAAACAGGGTACGGCTTCATGAGTCCTCGTAATATGCGTCTGGGAGGTCATGGCTTCCAGCACACCTCTGCGGTTCGTCAGTCCGTCAAGATTCCGCAGAATGCGAAATCAGCGAAACTCACGTTCCGGCTTCGGGTAGACACGCAGGAAGCCCCTGGCGTCATCGCGGATTTCTTGTCGGTAAATCTCTTGAAGGATGGAGCCGATATCGTTCTGCGAACCTTCAACAACACGCTGAACAGCAAGGGATCAGGTAGCTGGTACCAGTACATCCCCATTTCGATTGATGTTCCCGTCGACGGTGTGAAAGGTCAAACAGTCTACGTGGATTTCGAAGTGAAAGAAAACAGCGGTGGCAAGAAAACCTGGTTCCGACTGGATAATGTCAGCCTCGCAGTGGAGACAGGAACCGTGATAACGATCTAACTCCGAACGCAAAACGACCACGGCGGTGGACCTTAAGTCCGTCGCCGTGATTTTTGGTGTGGCTGCCCGAATCTTCCGATGTTGTCACAGCACCGCAAAAGTGTAGTAGCCTCTACAAACAGGTCTTCGCAGGTAACCAGGGACCAGTTCAGGAGAGATTGTGAAATCGTTTCTAGTTGTGCTTTGTTCTACCGCCACCATTAGTACTCTGCTCAGCCAGACCCCTCCCCCTCAGGCACCTCAGGCCCAGCCGGCCAAAGCCCCCATGACGTTCTTCATCACCAGCGCTGGATCCGGGAGCGGAGCCCAGCTTGGCGGCCTCGCCGGTGCGGATGCCCACTGCCAGAAACTCGCGGCTGCAGCCGGGGCAGGAGACCGGACATGGCACGCCTACCTGAGCACGCAGTCTGCCGAGGGAAAACCATCAGTCAATGCAAGGGACCGGATTGGCAAAGGTCCATGGCACAACTTTCGCGGAACCATGATCGCTCGCGATCTTGAGCATCTGCATGGCGACACCCTCGATCTTGCTCGCACCGGCAATCTCATTACGAAGAACAACGGACTGAACGAAAAAGGGGAACTCATCAACGGCGTGGGCGACAAACCAAACACTCACGATATCCTGACAGGCTCCCAGCCCGACGGCCGCGCCTATACCGACGGTGCCGATCACACCTGCAAAAACTGGACCAGCAACAGCGATGGCATCGTGCAGCTGGGTCACCACGATCGCAATGGTGGCGGTATCTCGTGGAACTCGACCCACCCATCCCGCGGCTGCAGCCAGGAAAATCTCGTGGGCACCGGCGGAGCTGGCTTATTCTACTGCTTCGCCACCGGCAGTAACTAACGCTGCTGCCTAGCCGAACTGCTTGCGGTACGACTCCGTATAAGGCGCCACGGCTGGAGGCACGGCATTCTCGTTCTCCAACAGAGGCAGTATCTCTGCCCACCACTTGTCGTAGGCCGCGTCCATCGTCTTGACTAACGTGGCATGTTGCTTCGCAAGGTCGGTCTTTTCGCCCGGATCGACCCTGACGTCGTACAACTCCCAATTCTTATCCGGACCGATGTTCACCATGCTGAAGCGGTTATCCCTGATGCTGCACTTGCGGTATTTCGAATTTGCCGCCTGGCCGCGATCCCACCGCCCCACGTGAGTAAACAGATATCGGTTGGGCCATCCAGTTCTTCCGGTCTTGAGCACTGGCAGTAAGCTCCGCCCATCAAGTTGCAGGCCGCTGGGAATCGCTACGCCCGCCGCTTCCGCCAGTGTTGGAAACAAGTCAATATGGGCCGCCAAGTGGTTATCATCGCGAGGCTCAAGCATTCCTGTCCAGCGGAAGAACGCCGGAACGCGGGTCCCGCCCTGCCATGGAGTTCCTTTGGCACCGCGCATGCCTGCATTGAAGACCCTTACACCGCCCGTGCCGCCGTTGTCTGTCATGAAGATCAGGAGTGTATTCTGTTCCAGATTCCATTCCGTTAACTTGCCCATCAGCAAGCCAACGTTGTCGTCGATGTTGGTGACCATTCCAAAATATTTTTGCTCGTTCTCGCTCAAACCAAGACCGTCATACATGCGCTGGTAGCGCTCGGGACACTGCAAGGGAGTGTGAGGAGCATTTGTTGCAATATGGGCGAAAAAAGGAGAATTTGTTCTGCGTTTCTCGTCCATCCATTCGATACCGCGACCGAACAACAAGTCTGTGCAGTAGCCTTTCGTCTTTTCGAAAACTCCGTTGTGTCGGATGACAGGATCCATATACATGTTGCCGGGAGCATCGGAACAGGTGCCTGGATAAACCTGCCCAATTCCACCGCATCCATGAATGAACACCTCATCGAAACCCCTCTTGCCAGGTTGGTAGGGCTCCGCATCTCCCAGATGCCACTTGCCGAAGATGCCAGTTGCGTACCCCGCGCGCTGCAGAATCTGCGCGATGGTAGTTGCCTTCAGGCTCATTCTTTCTCGTTCATAGATCGTGTGGGTCACACCGGACTTGAACTCGTGGCACCCTGTCATAAGCGCGGTTCGTGTTGGAGCACAAGTGGGGCTTACGTGGTAGTCCGTGAGGCGAACGCTTTGACCGTGCAACCGGTCGAGATTGGGTGTTTTGACTAAGGGATTCCCAAGGCAGGCGAGGTCCCCGTAGCCCTGGTCGTCGGTGAGGACAACCACAATATTAGGTTGCGTTCCGCTACGTCGTTGACCGGCGAGCGAAGCCGCGCCCAGTGCTCCCAGCATCGCCCTTCTCGTAATGTCGTTCATAATCTTCCCTCTCACCTGATAGCTTGAAACCCGCGATACTATCGGACACAGAATGCCTCCGCTCACCCGTCGAGCTTTCACCGCCGCGGCAGCTTCCGCGCCCCTGATCCAGTCCGCCGGGCAGTCCCGGCCCAACATTCTGTGGCTCACATGCGAGGATACAGGTCCTCACTTGCACGCTTGCGGGGACGATTACTCCGTGACCCCGAATCTCGACAGGCTCTGCCAGCGCGGTTCCCTATACATGAATGCCTGGTCAAACGCGCCGGTATGCGCACCCGCTCGCACCACTATCATCAGCGGCGTGTATCCCCCGGCCACCGGCAGCGAGCATATGCGTTCCCATACACGCATGCCCCGAGGATGGAAAATGTTCCCCGGCTATCTTCGCGAAGGAGGCTACTACTGCACCAACAATGTAAAGGAAGACTACAACCTCGAGAAACCGCCGGGCACGTGGGATGAGTCATCAGCAAAAGCGCACTGGCGTAAGCGGGCTGCAGGCCAGCCGTTCTTCTCGATCTTCAACTTCGAAATTAGCCACGAAAGCCAGATTCGCAAGCGCCCTCACATCTGGATTCATGATCCAGCCAAAGTGCGTGTACCCGCTTACCATCCCGATACTCCCGAAGTGCGACAGGATTGGGCGCAGTACTACGACAACATCACCACGATGGACTCGCAGGCCGGGAGCGTACTGGCAGATCTCGAAAAGGAGGGTCTGGCCGAAGACACAATCGTCTTCTTCTATGGTGACCATGGATCCGGAATGCCGCGGAGCAAGCGCTGGCCCTACAACTCGGGCCTGAATGTCTCTGTTGTCGTCTCCATTCCAGACAAGTTTCGCCATCTTGGAATGAAGGACTACAAGCCGGGAACTAAGAACAACCGCCTAATCAGTTTCGTCGACCTTGCTCCTACGATGCTCAGCCTTGCCGGTCTGAAAGCGCCTGACTTTTACCAGGGCCAGGCCTTCCTGGGACCGAATGCCGCAGCACCACGAACACATGTTTTCGGGTTTCGCGGCCGGATGGATGAGCGCTACGACTGCATGCGATCCGTCCGTAATCAACGCTACGTTTACGTAAGCAACTACATGCCTCACAAGATCTACGGTCAGCACCTCGACTACATGTGGGAAACGCCGACCACCCGGGTCTGGGAGCGACTGTTCAAGGAAGGCAAGCTAAACGCCGTACAGAGCCGGTTCTGGCAAACCAAACCGCCCGAGGAACTATACGATCTGGCCGCGGATCGCGATGAAGTCAACAACCTTGCAACGTCACAGTCGCACAAAGCGGCACTCGACGAGTTGCGCAAAGCCCATCGCGAGCACGAGCTAAAGATCCGTGACATTGGCTTGCTACCCGAAGCGGAAATTCATTCGAGGGCCGGCACTAGCACTCCCTACGAAGCTGCGCACGATGAGAAGCAGTATCCGATGGAGCGCGTCATGGACACAGCAGAATTGGCAAGTTCAATGAAACCCGGTGTGACTGCCCGACTCATGGCAGCCATGACCGACACGGACAGCGGCGTTCGCTACTGGGGACTTATGGGCATTCTCATGCGCGGAGAAAGCGAGTTGGAACTAGCCCACGCGTCCGTCACTAAAGCACTTGGCGACCCTTCACCCAGTGTTCGCATCGTTGCCGCTGAAATCGTGGGACGGTACGGAAGTGACGAGGAACTCGACCGTAGTCTCGAAGTTCTGATCGCACTCGCTGACCCGGCCGCCAATGGGCTATACGTGTCCGCCCACGCGCTAAACGCCATCGATGTTCTAGGAGCAAAAGCAGCGCCGCTAAAGAATCGGATCGCCGCACTGCCTAAACCTGCGCCCACGGAACCGGACCGGGTAATCACAATGATCAAGCGTCTGCAAGATTCCATCCTCAGGAACTTCTGATGCACATCTTGAAA
>JACMLA010000401.1 GCA_014379815.1 Bryobacteraceae bacterium
ATCCGGACTGCCAAGTTCCGGTGGTGGAACACTGGTGATCTCTATCGTTGCAGCGGGTGGAGGCGACATAGGCTTGCAACTGCTGATTAGCAGGCAAAGCAGCCCCACTCCGGTAACAGCACGTTTCACCGCGACCTGCGACCCGCTTTCGTCAAATACGAACCTGCACTCCTCCTTTGATATCTCATATCGACATCCTTATGGCATTTCGATTCTGAGAGTTCCCTCGCTGTGATTTTTCCTAACAGTCCTGGTGCAACCTGCCGATATGACCTGCAGGGAAACGATTTGGTCCGCCTCAAAAGAAAATCGACCGCAGCGATCGCGGCCATCGCCATGATCGTGTTGGCCTCGGGCTGGTTCTGGACCACGCGAAGCCGGGTTCAGTACGGCCGAACCATACGAATCGGCGTTGATAAGGCAGCTCCCTATCAGCAGTGGAAAGATGGTAATCCAGTCGGATTCACGGTTGACATCCTGAACGAGGCCGCCAGACTCCGTGGAATCCGGCTGGAGTGGGTTCACAGGCCCGCTGGTCCCAAACCGTCCTTTGAGGCAGGCGATGTCGATATGTGGCCGTTGGTTTCGACCGAAGCCGGTAAATCGTGGGGCCTTTACGCAAGCGATCCCTGGCTGGCCAATCAGTTCGCCATGATCTGGCGAAGCGAGACTTCCGAAGCCGAGCCGGAGTGGCTCGATCAGACAATCTCCATCGCGAGCCTCGCTTTTACGCTTAGCCGCGCTCGCAAGATGCTGCCGCGATTTCGGGAGGATCTGACCCCAAACCGATCCGTTGCTTTGCAACACCTGTGCCAGGGCTTTTCCACAGGAGCATTCATCGAGGTCAGGTTGCTGGAAGCGATGCTTATGCGTCGGCCGTCGTCGTGCGAAAACACAGACTTTCGGGTCAGAGTCTTTTCGGACATGCAGATCCCACTGAGCATTCTAGCCACACCTGCTTTTGGTGCCGAAGTTGACGCTCTGCGCGCCGAAATCCAGCTGATGTTTCAGGATGGGCGCTTCGGAGCCAGAGTCGATCGGTGGTTTGTGTTCTCAAACGTGGAGGCCCATACTCTAGTCCAACTGCAGCGGCAGAGTCAGGAGACCACCTACGCTCTGGTTGCGCTGGCCGCACTTCTTCCGCTGCTCGCGTTTCTTTTCGTACTGTACCGGCGCGCGCGGACAGCAACAGGTATCGCCGAAGCTGCCAACAAAGCACGGGGCGAGTTTCTCGCTAACGTCAGCCATGAAGTTCGAACTCCGATGAACGGAGTCATTGGGATGACCGAGGTTCTCCTTGGAACTTCACTCACCCCCGAACAGTACGATTGTGCACTCACGATACAGGAATCAGCGATTCAGCAGCTCAGCGTCCTGAACGATATCCTCGACATCGCTAAGATCGATTCCGGGCAGATCAATTTTGAGAAGATCCCTTTCTCCCCGACCAACCTTGCGCGAAAAGTCGTTGTTTCCTGGCGATCCGCAGCCGAGCTGAAAGGAGTTGCGCTGTCTCTTGACGTTCATGAATTGCCAGAGATCGTGCTGGGCGATCCCACACGTGTACGACAGATCCTTTCCAATCTCGTGAACAATGCAGTGAAGTTCACTGAAGAAGGCACAATTTCGGTCCGTATGTGGTCCGCCCCTGCCGATTCCGGAGTTCGCCTTTGCTTCAGCGTATCCGACACCGGAATTGGGATTAAACCCGCAGCTCTTTCGAAAATCTTCGAGAAATTCACCCAGGCCGACTACACAACAACACGACGATTCGGGGGTACGGGCCTCGGTCTTTCGATTAGTAAACAGCTGGCAGAACTTATGAACGGGTCGATATCGGTGGAAAGCGATCTCGGAAAGGGGAGCGTATTCACCTGTTCGATCAACCTGCAGATCGGCAGTGCAGAGCTGGCGAAACCTGAAACGCGAGGTCAGCAAAAAGCCCGGCTGTTAAGTGCGCATCCAGTACTTCTTGTGGAAGATAACAAGACCAATCAGAAGGTCGGCACCCTTCTGCTGAAAAGCCTGGGACTGGAAGTGGACGTGGCGGACAACGGGGTTGTGGCGCTGGCAATGCTGGCCGTGAAGGAGTACTCTGCGATTCTTATGGACTGTCAGATGCCGGAGATGGACGGCTATGAGGCTACACGCCAGGTGCGTCAGTCTCCGCAACGGGCAATCCCGATCATCGCACTGACCGCCGGCGCTACCAGCCAGGAGAAGTTGCTGGCGTCCGCAGCCGGCATGAACGCGTTTCTGTCGAAGCCGGTTCGGAAGGACGAGTTGCGAGAGATGCTGGCTCGCTGGTTGCCATATGATACACAACCACCGCACAGCGTAAAAGTCGCCGGTGTCGCGTAGAACCGACCTCGCGGCTCACTGGTGATTCTAAGGCTAATGCCACGACATCATCGAGGCGGGTTGCCGGCGGTGCGCACGCAGAGAGCCCGGTTCAATCCGGCATCTCCCGCCGCTACCGAAGCGCGCGCGCCGTCCCCGAGGTCCAGGCTCCAGTTCTCGGCGGGCTCGTTTCCCGCGCTGGCGCTCCACGACCAGCCGGTGAGCTTCAGAGGAGCTACCACGCGAAATCCCCGTTCATCGGGTTCGCCTCCGAACAGGGCCTGCAATTGGTCAATTTGGGGAAGCCGCCAGTCAGCAAAGCCGCCCAGCGATAGCTTCTTGCAGTAAGAATGGGCCTGGCTGACCGTGACTCCCGAACCACTATCGGCGGCAGCCCACATCAAGCTTGTCCGGGCATCTGTCCAGAAGCCGGCTTTCTGGATTTCGGCGCGCTGCACAGGTTCGCCAACGATGTCAGCTTTAGTTGGCAAAGTCGCCCTGGACGCCTGATCCGGAAGAAAGAAAGGGAAGAGAAGGACGAAGGGGATGACGCTAAGAATAGCCATAAATCACTTCCAAACGATTCTGCCGAGGTCCGTCAGCATCTGGACTGACCGACCTCGGCAGGCACTGAAGTTTAACCCGAAGTTTAACGGAGTGAAGCCGTGGCGGAGAGTGCCGGAACGCTGCTGCTCGTAGCTGGCTTTTCTTTCAACAGTCCTTCGATCGTAGAGGTGAACTCTTCTTTCAAAGCGATGTGATACGGACCGCTGGCCGGAGCCGCAAAGCCGGAGTGAACAGCCTTCACTTTACCGTCTCTGCCGATGAAAAACGTAGCTGGCCAGGTATTCAGATTGACCGCCTGAGGAATTTTGTCCCACATCTCCGCCGGGGTGCCGGCAATTAAATAGGGATACGGGACGCCGTACTTCTTAATGAATGCACGGACACGGGTCAGTGACTGCAACTGATCCGCTTCCTCAAAATCAAGCGCTATGACCTGCAGCCCCTGTGGACCATACTTCTTTTGCAGTTGCACGAGGTACTGTGCTTCATCGTGGCAGTTGGGGCACCATGTCCCGGTCACGACAGCGATCACAACTTTGCCTTTGACCAATGCGTCTTCATTGGAGATCACTTTGCCATTCACATCGGGGAATGTGTAAGTAAAGACTTCATCCCGGTCCCGAACCGTCGTATGCGTCAGGAAGTTGGAGGGCTCGGGTAAGCCTTTAGCGCGTGCCACCTCGGGCCGAAATGCAGTCAGTTCCACCACGCGCGGAACCGCGTTAAGCTTCAGACCCAGGCTGCCGTCACCCTGCGGTGTCAGAACGATCAGACCGGGCCGGGCTCCGTCGTAGTGACTTGCCACAAACTTGCCATCCTGCCACTGGCCCGTGAGCCCACCCGTGTCGCCATCGATTCGCAGAATGGTCGCGAGTATCTCCGCACCATTTTGCTCAACGATCAGTCGCCAGGCTTTCTCGCCTTTGGGCGTTTCCTGAGCTACTTCCCACACCCCACCGATTTGCGGAACGTTTTTTGCGTTCGCCTCTGGCAATGCTACATGCCGCCTCGCGTGGAACGGAGTCGGTGCATTGCGGGGTGCGCTGGGCTTTGACTCGGTTCCAGCATATTGCTGATTGCCCTGCGGTCCCGCACTCGTTGTTGTCTTCCGCAAAGACACGATCTGTCCGTCCAGTTCCCCGTTTTTGAGTTCGGCCTGAATCGACGTCAGATAGTGTTCAAAGTTGAGTTCCACTCGCCCATCGCGAATGCTTGCGCTGGATGTCGTCTTTGGTTCACGACCGTTATACAGCGTTCCTACCACTTCAGAGCCGCGCTGTTTGATGTCGAGACGAAATGGAATTTCCGCGCCCGACGTGGAGGTAAGAGTGGCCGCCCAGCGCCCCTCAAGATTTTCCGATGCCGCGGCGCTGAGCGCTAAAGACACACTGGCCGCAAGAGCCAGAGATTTCATGGAGACTAGCATTATTGGTCGTTTCCTTTTTGGTTGATTAGCCTTGGAAAGTGAGCCGGAAAATCGACCGGCGTATGGACTTTTAATTCGGTCTGCTGCTGCAGGAACTGTTTCCACTCCGGTGGCAGACCAGGTTTGGTGTCCACCAGAATTTCGAGAATGGCCTGCCTCATCCCAGCCGACAGCCCGGCGAAATCCCCACTCTGATCCCGCCCGCTGAGCACTGCAAACAAACGCTGCAACAAGTACCGGCGAGCCTCGCCAGGAATCGAGTCGAAAGCGTCTGAGTAAATCAAGTAGCTGCAGGGATACTTGAAAATCCGCTGATTTAAATCGAAATCACGAAGGGAGCGGCCCCTGCTGTCTTTCGGGCCCAGCGCCGCAAAGTCGGCGGCGAAAGTCGAGCTTCCCTGTACCGGTGTCGGCAACGGCGCCTCTTGCGTGAAGAGCAGGTATCGCAAGGTCGCCTCTGCCGCTTTCTCATACTGCTGGCGAGTCTCCTCCGACGGACCTGACAAACTACGACCTTCCTTCTTCGCTTTCTCGGCGTCCGCATGCAGTCCCAGACGGTACCGGTAGTTGGTCTCGGTAACGAGGTTGTGCATTTGTGTCTGGTGCGCCAGAACCAGATGAGCCACGATGTCGCTATGACTTCCAAGGAACTGCGATGTGTCAACCACTTTTCGGACATCGGGCAGATTCGCTCCGAGCCCTTGTGGTTCGCTTAGCGTGTTTAAGTTGCCTAGATGCGGCTCGGGGTTAGGGGATCCGGTGACATACCAGCCGCCCCACCGATTGGCCAGCGGCGTTTCGTGGCCCATTGTGTGAATCGGTGCTCCGGCCTTGGGATAGCCAGCGGGTGTGGTCAGCACCGAGCGCACTACAACTCCAGGAATGCCACGGGTCGCCGTTGCGATGTGGCACTGCACACAGTCAAGCTGCGCACGCTCAAACCGGGGCTTCTCGACCTTCTGCTCTCCAAGGACGTAGAAGACCGCACCCTGAGTCGCATCGAAAGCAATCAGCTCCAGCGACTTTGAGTTTTTGACCTGTCCCACATACACGTTGTCGTTGAAGTAAAGCGCTCGCGGACTTGCGGGCGAGATGTTCAGCATCTGCAGGCTGGTCTTGGAGAACACCAGAAGCTGCGAACTGACCGGCACGCCAAGCGCGTCGAGTACTGACTGGAGATAGCCGTTTCCGGCCTCCCACGTCAGCTCCAGTTCGCTTCGCTCCAGTTTCGCGTTTAGCTGCGTAATCTGATCGTTCAGAGTTTTGGACGTCCGGTAATGGATCGGAGCGTCTGCGAAGGGCAGGAAGCCTTGCGTCTTGACGACAGTTCGCGTCTCGCCGGCAAAGAGCGGATAGCTCACAATCCCGATGGCAGCGACGAAGGAGAATCCTAAAAACAGAGTTCCCCACAAACTTCTTGCACTCACCTGAACAGGATACTACATACTCTATGGGAATACTATAGTAATTCTGGCCAGGTTACGACACTGTAGAGTTTTCTGCCGGTGGTAACTTAAAAGCTTCGACTTACATGGCAACTACTACTCCCATCACTGTCGCCCACGGCGACGGCATCGGGCCGGAAATCATGGACGCGACTCTGCACATCCTGGAAGCAGCGGGCGCCCGGCTGGAAATCGACACCATTGAGATCGGTGAAAAGGTGTATCTGCGGGGGAACTCCGCCGGCATCGAAGAGAGCTCCTGGGAGTCGCTTCGGCGAACCAAAGTGTTTCTCAAAGCACCGATCACCACTCCGCAGGGTGGTGGTTTCAAGAGTTTGAACGTGACGACACGTAAGATGCTGGGCTTGTACGCAAACGTGCGTCCGTGCGTGGCGTATCACCCTTATGTCGACACGTTGCATCCCGGCATGGACGTCGTAATTGTTCGTGAGAACGAAGAGGATGTCTATGGTGGAATCGAACACCGTCAGACTAACGACACCACCCAGTGCCTCAAACTGATTTCCCGGGGTGGGTGTGAGCGCATCGTTCGCTACGCTTTCGAATACGCTCGCCGCAACAACCGGAAGAAAGTGACGTGCTTCACGAAAGACAACATCATGAAGATCACGGACGGCCTGTTCCACAAGGTCTTCGACGAGATCGCGAAGGAATACACAGACCTTGAGAACGAGCACTGGATTGTGGATATCGGTGCCGCCAAACTTGCCGATACGCCAACCGCGTTCGACGTGGTTGTGATGCCTAATTTGTATGGCGACATACTTTCCGACGTTGCCGCCCAGATCGCGGGTTCGGTTGGGCTAGCAGGATCAGCCAACATCGGCACCACGTATGCAATGTTTGAAGCAATCCACGGTTCCGCTCCGCGGCGCGCCGGGCAGAATCTTGCCAACCCCTCGGGCTTGCTGATGGGCGGCATTCTGATGCTGGTACACATCAATCAGGCAGAAATCGCCGGGCGGGTCCATAACGCCTGGCTGAAAACAATCGAGGAAGGAATCCACACCTACGACATCTTCACCGAAGGTGTCAGTCGCGAGAAGGTTGGGACGAAAGAGTTTGCTGCAGCGGTGGCTGCCCGTATCGGTCAAACACCGGAGAAACTGAAGGCGGTCTCTTACAGCAATGGTGCGAGCCAGATGGGCGAGAACCGCACCAGTACCAGCGTTCGGCAGTCTAAAGTGATGGTCGGCGTCGACGTGTTCCTCGACTGGACCGCTGGAACCGCGGATGAACTCGGTGGAGCATTACAGCAGCAGGCCAGCGACGAACTCAAGCTGATCATGATCGATAACCGGGGAACGAAGGTATGGCCAAACGGCTTTCCGGATTACCTCTGTGGCGACAGCTGGAGATGTCGGTTTATGTCGCAGCAAGGGCCGGACGCACCGGTCACGCACGAGCAGATCGTGTCGCTTCTGGGCCGTCTTCGCGCCGCCGGTTACGACTTCATCAAGATGGAGTCGCTTTGCAATTTCGACGGTCAGGCCGGCTACTCCCTGGGGCAGGGCCAGTAGAGGGCGAGTCGTGCACTCTGCTCCGGTCGTGGGTTTGATCATGGGCAGCAAGTCGGATTGGGAAACGATGCGGCGCTCAGCCGAGACACTTGCGGCGCTCGCGATCCCTCACGAAGTCAAAATCGTGTCCGCCCACCGTACGCCTCGCTTGCTGGCCGAGTACGCGGAATCTGCAGAGACCCGTGGTTTGCGCGTCGTAATTGCGGGTGCGGGCGGCGCGGCACATTTGCCCGGCATGCTCGCCGCGCAAACCATCCTTCCTGTCATTGGCGTTCCGGTGCAGAGCAAGGCCCTCAATGGCCTCGATTCCTTGTTGTCCATCGTGCAAATGCCGGCAGGCATTCCTGTTGCCACGGTCGCCATCGGATCAGCCGGCGCCGCCAACGCAGCGCTGCTCGCAGCGGCAATTCTCGCCCTGAATGATCCTGAACTTCTGACACGGTTGCGCCAGTACCGTCTGGACCAGACCGATCGCGTACTTGCCGATACCTTGCCGTGAAGCCAATCCTTCCGGGAGCGGCCATTGGGGTCTTAGGCAGCGGCCAGCTGGGTCGCATGTTCGCCATAGCTGCCCGCAGGATGGGGTACCGGGTCCACACGTTTTCGCCGGATACGGACACACCAACCGGACAGGTTGCCGATCTGGAGGTGACGGCACCTTACGAAGATCTGGATCGTGTCCGCGAGTTCGCCTCCAACGTATCGGTAGTCACATTCGAATTTGAGAATGTGCCTGCGGCCACCGCCGCAGCTGCCGCAGAACATGCTTTGGTGCGGCCCGGAGGCGACGTTCTGCACATCACCCAAAACCGGCTTCGGGAGAAAAACTTTCTCGCAAATGCGCATTTGCCGGTGACTCGTTTTACAGCGGTGACTTCGCTGGAGGAACTGGAGAGCACATTGTCGGTGCAGCCTCCGCCCGTCATCCTGAAGACGGCCGGCTTTGGCTACGACGGAAAAGGGCAGTTTCGCATTCTGCAGATTTCTGACGCACCTTCTGCATGGGAGGCCATCGGGAGGGTACCGGCTGTGGTGGAAAGTTTTGTCGATTTCCAGATGGAGCTCTCGGTAGTTGCGGCTCGAGGCGAAGACGGGAGTTTTGCGCACTATTCTCCCGTGAAGAACTCTCACCAGAACGGTATCCTTGATGTCACTACCGCCCCAGCACAGGTGGATCATCAGACCGCTAAGGATGCCGTAGAGATCACCCGTATCGTAATGGAGCGCCTGAATGTAGTGGGAGTTCTGTGCGTTGAGTTTTTTTTGACGCACGATGGCAAATTATTGACGAATGAACTGGCGCCAAGGCCGCATAACAGCGGACATTTCACCTTCGATGTCAGCGTTGTCAGTCAGTTCGAACAGCAGCTTCGGGCAGTGTGTGGATTGCCTCTTGGTTCGACGGAGCAACTGAGTCCAGCGGCCATGGCAAATTTGCTGGGAGACATCTGGAAGCGGGGTGAACCCAACTGGCCTGCGGCCCTTAGACAACAAGGAGTTAAGCTGCATTTGTACGGCAAGCTGGAGCCCCGGACAGGTCGCAAAATGGGTCACCTGACCGCCATTGGTTCGCATGCGGAAGACCGGGTCCGCGCGGCTCGCGAACTCCTCGTTGTCCCTGAGCTGGAGCACTGATCCGACCTAATTTGCTGTACGCCGTTTGGTTTGGCGTCTTACTTGCCTAACCAAAGCGTGTTCACAATTCTCGGTCTTTTGATTGTAATTGGCGCTGTCATCGGCGGGTATCTTATGGAGC
>JACMLA010000051.1 GCA_014379815.1 Bryobacteraceae bacterium
ACCCGCCAGATCGCTTCGGAAAAGCTTAGCCAGTTGCTGCTGCAGCAAGCCCCGGAAAAAGAATTCTTCCGCCACGGCAAGTACCCAGAGCACCCCCGCAAATGTGAGCAAAGTTAACATCACAAAACGCAAGTCAAACGCAACGTCACGCGTCCTGATAAAACCGGTCGCCAGCGCAAGCAGCAACGCCGGGGGAGCAAACCAGAAGTAGTTTCGGACTCCGATGATCCACTCCCGCCGCAGAGGCAGAAAGCCAAATCCGATCCCGTCCATTCGCCGGATGCAAAGAACACTGATCAGACCAGTTCGGTACCACATCAGGATGCCGAGCACCTGTCCGGGTATGCGCCTCGCGGGGTCGGGATACAACGCGTCAAACGTGTGAAGCAATACCGGGGCTGCCATCACACCAAGAAATGCCAGGTCAAATGGCAGACGCCTCGGCACAATTACGTACCAGAATGCGGCTAGTCCCGCGAGAGCAACTATAGTGAGTAGCGCGGTTCCGTGAATCGCACCAGGCCCGGCAGCAATCAGCAGGTACGAGAGCGGCGCAGTTGCGGTCAGCAGCAGTGCAAGGGATGCAGGCGCTAAGCGTTGCAGCTGTTCGCGGAAAGCCGGAAGTCCGGCCAGAACATAAAGCAGTGCTTCCGTGAAAAACGCAGGCAGCAGTAATCCGGCAGCCTCCAGCGGAACGCCACGATCCCGCGCATACCACAGGGCCACTGCAATCAGCAGGCCGGCAAGAGGAAAACCCGCTTGCAGCAGACCCGCCCACTCTTTACGCACTGTCTCACGATACCGTGATTGCGAGGTTTAGCCTTGCCGTCAGCCAATCGGAGATGTCAGCCAGAGACTCCGGCGTCACGCTATGACCCATCTGGTATTCGCGATACGTGAGGTCCACCGGTAAATGCTGCAGCGTCTCGCGAATCTGACGCCCATCGCTGATCGGGATCACCTGATCCTGCGTGCCGTGCACAACCATCACCGGGAGTCCCTTCAAGTCAGCTTCGGGCGCAAGATGCGCAGTCGAGGAAGGTATCAGCCGGCCACTCATGCCGACGACGCCTGCAATCTTCTTAGGGATCGTAAGAGCCGCGCTGAGACCCACAATGCAGCCCTGACTAAAGCCCATGAGATAGACCTGCGAAGGGTCGACCGGATAGGCCGCCTTCAACTCGTCCACAAATCGCAGGAGCATTTGCAAGCTTCGCTCAGCTTCCGCCTCGTCGATAACGAACCCGGTCGGCGTGAACTCTACGTGATACCACCCATAGCCGCCGGGTCCCATCGCAATCGGTGCCTGCGCGCTGACCACATAGAACCGTTCGTCCAGCATTGGAGCCAGACCGAACAGATCCTGCTCATTACTGCGGACTCCGTGAAGCAGGACAAGGAGCGGCGGTCGCTCCCCCGTCTCCAGCGAGCCTTTGCGGGGCTCGCGGGCTATGTGATGAAGCGTAAACTTGTTCATTTTCTGGTGAGTTCCACGTCCATTGTCAGATTCACTTCATCTCCCACAACAGCTCCTCCCGTTTCCAGCGCACGACTCCAGGTCAATCCAAAGTCCTTGCGATTGATCTTGGTTGTCGCCGACGCACCTGTACGGAAGCCACCATTCTGTTCTTTCAGTGCAGGCGACGGCCCGTCCACATCGAACGTCACTTCTTTCGTCACGCCATGAATCGTCAGGTCGCCAAGCAACTTCAGCTTACCGGGGCTCGCAGGCATCGCACGCTTCGAAACGAACCGCATGGTCGGGAATTTTTCAGCGTCAAAGAAATCCGGGCTCTTCAAATGGCCATCCCGCTTGGGCTCATTTGTATTGATACTGTTGACGTCAATCGTGGCGTCGACCTTCGCATTGGCTGGATTCGCCGGGTCATAGTCGACCGTTCCGGATATCTTGCTGAAGCTGCCCCGGACGTTGCTCACCATCATGTGGCGAACACTGAACTGCGCTCCGGAATGGACACTGTCAATGGTCCAGGTCGCTGCGGACACAACAGGAGCGAGAGCCAGAACGGCTGCAATCAGATTACGTTGCATATGTGAAATCTCCTTGACGTCAAACGTTTGTTTACAACAACTGTCGCTCCGTGTGATGATGTGCATCCGTCAATGGATTCAGCAGACTATACGCGAATCTCTTCCAGTAATCCAATTAACGTATTCAGTTTCTCGGAGCCGAGCCTGTGGAGTGTTTTGTAGGAGACTTCACGAACAGGCTGGTCGAGGGAGGCCAGAAGATCCAGCCCTTCTTGAGTGATGCAGACTGTCACAAAGCGGCGGTCCTTCTCAGTCCGCTGGCGAAAAACAAAGCCCCTCTGTTCCAGCCGGTCCACAAGACGGGTTACATCCGGTTCCGGGGTCACCATGCGTTCCCCTACTTTCTTACAATGCGCGCCCTCTGCCCCCGCTCCCCGCAGAATGCGAAGCACATTGTATTGCACCGATGAAAGCGTATACGGCTTCAAAACAGCGCTCATCTCACGCTCCATCAGATCGGCGGTGCGTCTGAGGTTCAACACCGCTTCTTCTTCAAGGCTGGAAAACGGCTGCGTCTGCTGGAGCTCTACAAGGAGTTTGCCAGGCACGCGCTAGTCTGTAACCGCCGCGCCAGCAAGCTGAAAGAATGCATTCTTAGCCGAATCATTCGCTCTCTGGACCATGTACACGCCTACCAGATCTTTCTGCCGGTCAATCCACCCATGAGTACCAAAAGCTCCACCATGGCCAAACGTGCCCGGTGACAAAAGCGTTGTCGTTCCGATCGGATCCCGCACCACTTCCCATGTCAGTCCGAAAGCGGCTCCGGGCAGATGAGCAGCCTTCAGATCGCCCGTGTGGACTTGCGTCATCAGATCCACGCCAGCTTTCGACAAGTAGCGCCGCCCTTCAAAAGTGCCGTGGTTCAGCATCATCTGATAGAACCGGAACAGGTCAGACGCGGTGGAGTAAAGCCCAAACTCCGGCGCAGGATACTTAGCCCCTTTACGAAACTCCTTCGGATCGCCGCCGAGAGCCGTCTTCCCTGACCTTGCCAGTTTTCCGTTCTCAATGTGGTACACCATCGCAATGCGAGACGTCTTCTCCGCCGGCGCAAAGAAGAAGGTGTCTTTCATCCCAAGAGGCTGAATCAGTCTCTGGTTGAGGAAGGTTTCAAAAGGCTGGTCGGAAACAACCTCGATGATGCGCCCCAGGGTGGCGATGCCCGGGTTGCTGTAAAGCCACTTTGCACCGGGCTCAAACTCGAGAGGTTCCTTCGCGTACGCTTCAACTGCTTCGGAAAGCGAGTGGTCCATTCTCTGGTAAAAGTCCGCCCACGCGCCATGAGGTCCTGACATCCCTGAGATGTGAGCCATTAGATCGCGTATCGTAATCAGGCGTGCCGGTTTGTGTGGATTTGCCCGACTCCCGTCCGCGTTCTTCTCGGAAACCTGCAGACCTTTGAACGCGGGAAGGTATTTCTCCACCGGATCATTGATGGAGAGTCGCCCTTCCTCCATCAGCATCATGATGCCAACACCGGTTACCGGCTTGGTCATCGACATGATCTGAAAAATGCTGTCCTTCTGCATCGGTTTGCGGGTTTCCAGATCCTGATAGCCCACCGCTTCGTGGAACACAATCTGCCCCCGTCGCGCCAGCAGC
>JACMLA010000402.1 GCA_014379815.1 Bryobacteraceae bacterium
GATTTTTCCGTTGCCGATGATCCAAATCCTGACCACTCCAGAGGAGGCACTTCCGGTGGAGCTCAGCTCGCCATCGAGGATCTAGTCGCGCGCGACTCTAATGGCGACCTGCTCACGAACTGGAACTACTTGACCCAGTCAGGGTTCCGGTACAACGCGATCGCGGCTCCGGCCTCGGTACCTGAGCCATCGAGCTTCCTGCTTGCCGCTCTGCCAATTGCAGTGGGCGTGCTCAGTCGCAAAAAGCTACGGCATTCTCGCGGCGCGCGGCGTCAGGCCTAGAGCGGCTAAAGTCTTCTCGCCGCCTTCGGCATTCATCTGCCAGTACTTCATTCGGGCAGAACCTATGAGTTCCGCTTTCTCTCCCGCATTTGACTCCCAGCGAACTACCCGAAAAGGTGCATCCGCTTCTACATCGAAAGTGCGTGTCAGACCGTCTTCCGTCTTTGCCGTGAAGCGGTTGGTCCGAAAGCTTCCCGCGGGTACTGCGGTTGTCTGACGTTCCCGGCTGAGGCTGAGTTCTACCTCTGACCAGTTCAGGCCGATGTGCTGCGCGCGCTGTGTCTCGAGCGAAGTCAGCAGACGCGCCGTGTGAGTTTGTCCGAGCCGCAAGCGTGGCCAGGCAATCCGCCGCGCTACCAGGAACAGAGCGTCTTCACTGACTCCCGATTCCTCCATCGAAAGCGACGACTGCGAATCCGCCTCACCATCGAAGTAACTGTGGCTTTGCTGCTGCACCCGCTCCGGCCCGAACAGTAACTGGCTCCAGACGTGACCACACCACTCCTGGCTGGAGTAGGTAATCTTTGTCGCAGACCCGGCGGGGATTTTGCCCACATCCTGCAGCCACACAAAGGCGCTCAACATGTCTTTGTAGTTGTAAACGCCAGTCTGATATTCGCGGATCAGGTTCAGCTTCATCGCTGAGGCAACATCGGAGGCTGCGTGCTTGCCCTCGTCAGCCTTAACGCGCAAAGACTTCGAAAACGGCTCTGCGACGGTGATGGCGATTGCTGTGCCGCGCCTTTGCTGGCCATACTTCGGCATGGTCAGATCGTAAGCCGCGACTTCAGCCTGCCCATCGCCCCAGGTCGACCAGAATCCGGCATCGTAGGGCGAGACGACACGCGCGGAAGTATTCGCCATGACGCCTGGATTGCGTTGTTGGACAGCCTTCTCTGCGGGATTGATCTCGCGAGTGCAGGCCGCGAGTACGATGCTCATTAGCACGACGGATGCGAATCTCATCACGAATTGCCCATACTGAGATTATGAAGTGGGCTTTCGCCGTACCTCTCGCCCTTGCCATGATGCTAGGAATGATGCTCGCCACCCCAGATCTCAAGGAACTCAGCCGGATGCAAGCGAGGTTTGCCAAAGTGGATCTGGCGCCTGATGTGACCAGGCTCTCGGATGGCGATAAACAAGCTCTGATCAAACTGGTCCAGGCAGCGCGTCTCATCGACGATCTGTTCCTGCAGCAGTACTGGAGCAAGAACCGGGAAACGCTGGCATCGCTGCGGCAGGACAAGTCGGCGC
>JACMLA010000403.1 GCA_014379815.1 Bryobacteraceae bacterium
CAATTCCTCCGAATGAAGTGAATTACCTGCTGCTGGTGAATCGCAACTGAATGATTTTCCGGCTCAAAAAATCTTTGTGCTGGAGGTTTTAAGGCTTCACGTAAACGAAAGCCGGGGACCCTGTCTCCGTTCCGCTCACTGGATAGAGTGCTACGTTATTCACATCTTGTCCGAAATACATCTCGGAGAGCTTGACATTCACCTGAAAAACTCCCGCGGCAAGACCGGGTGCCGCTCCGCTGAAGGTAGACTGCATCTCCGTATTGCCAGCTATTGCTCCTACCGGCAGATACTTGAGCTCAGTAGATGCATTTAAAGAGCCTTCTTTGGTTTCGCGTGGCCAGCCGGCTGCTCCTGTTCCCCATACTGTGACGATCGATCCAAGTTTGGCCGGATTAGTTCTTGAGTTGACAGATCCATCCTGGTTGAGAGCTGCGGCCTGACGGCCCGATGACTTGAAGATTTCCGGCTGGGCCAGGGTCAGGGCCACAACGGCTTTTGCTGTCTCAACGCCGTTTCTGCGCACGGTGATCGTCAGGCGATCCTCACTGCCAAGCGCGAACGGATTGATCGCGAACGGAATGATCGTGTTGATCTGCGTGTCGGAGGCATAGAAAACAGGCACAGGCGCACCGTCAATGTAGACCTCGTCTCCGAGAGACGCTCCTAAAATAGAGATGAGTTCTCCCCGCGCTACCCGTCCCACGGCAGCTGGTTCGGCGGCGTTGAAGATACCGTAAAGCCCGTTCGGTGTAGACCCCGGGTCGACGAGCGTAACGATTCCCGCGTTGCCCCCGGCGGCGTGGACGCGGCCGATGGTGTCGAGAGCGATGATTGTTCCACGGGAGCCGGCAGGGTACCTTTTGTCTGCCAGCACTGCAGTTCCGGCTGCATTGATGGAAGTGATGTAGTCGGGTTCAAACGACAGCTCAGAGCTAGCGCCGCTTACGAAGGCATTGCCGCCTGGATCGACGGCAATCGAGTTTGCGGCTGAGCTGTCAGGCTTCAGGAAGGTCGAGTAGAGCAGCGCTTTTCCATCGGCACTGATTCGGGCAACATACGCATTGCGCGGTCCGGCAGGCCCTGTAGGGCTCCAGGCTGGGCCTTCGTATCTGGTTCTGTACGCGCCGTGCGAAGTGGGCCAACCGGGGCCAGCTCCGCCCGAGAAGAACAGACTATTGTCCGGGCCAACAGCGATGGCGGCCAGTGTGTCTGCCGGGCTAACACGAAGCCCTAGGCCGACGCGATTGTCGCTGAGGTATGTGGACCAGATAATCTCACCTGCGGGGCTCAATTTTCGGATGTAGGGTCCATAGCCCCTCTCGCGAAACGCTCCCGGAGTCGTTGGCAGGTCCAGAGTATTGGTATTGCCAGCAGAATAGATGTTCCCGATCGAATCGATAGCGAGAGTAGTGGTGGTTAGTCGTGCGGAAAGAAAGCAACTGCTCCCACCGCTACAAGCCAGTTGTAACCCGGTGTAATAGTGTTCCCACACAACCTGGCGGGCTGCGGGGTCAATCTTGGTAACAAAGGTCCGG
>JACMLA010000404.1 GCA_014379815.1 Bryobacteraceae bacterium
GTCACTGGCGGAGCGAAAGGAAATCACAATTCTCATCGAGGAGCCCCGGGAGGCGTGGGTCCTTCGCGGAGATCGTGAGTTGATGGAATACGCGGTTTATAACTTGCTGACCAACGCGATCAAGTATTCACCAGCCGCTACAACGGTGTCGGTGGAGACCATTGGTAGTGGTAACGAGGTGCGAGTCAAGGTTATCGACCAGGGCATTGGCATGGATGAAAAGGAACTGCGCCATGTCGGTCAGAAGTTCTACAGGACCAGGAGGGCAGAAGCTTCCGGTGAAGCGGGAACCGGGATCGGTCTATCACTGGTGCAGCAAATCGTTGCGCACCACAATGGACGGGTCGAGGTACAGAGTGCTCCCGGGGCCGGCTCTTGTTTTACGATGGTTCTGCCAGCAACTGCGGTGTAGACACCTGGTTTAGTTGCATGTTTTCGCTCGAATTGAGGTTGTGTTTTGGCTCGATTGCTGGTTGTGGAAGACGATAGCGCTGTTCGAAATACCGTTGTCACTTTCCTCGAACTCGAAAATTATTCTGTTGATGCCGTATCGTCTACCAGGGCGGCGCTGGAACGTCTTTCCGGCGGAACATACGACATCGTAGTGTCCGACATCTACCTTGACGAACGGACGGGGCTGGACGTTCTGCATGCCGCCAAGCTTGCTAATCCATCCTGTGTAGTAATCCTGATGACCGGACGCGGCACGATGGAGACGGTGATGCGGGCTACGCAGGGTGGCGCTTTCGACTATATTGCCAAGCCATTTGAACTGGACCGCCTGCTGGACACCATCAAGCGTGCAGAGTCATCTTTGCTGGGCAGCGTAGACTCCGGCGACGACGAAGTGGAGATCGACGATGTACCGGAAACCGAGATGGTCGCCAGTTCCGCAGCAATGGTCGACATCTACAAGTTGATCTCACGCATCGCGCCCACCGACGTAAGCGTATTGATTCAGGGTGAAACCGGTACCGGAAAAGAGCTGATTGCGCGCATGATTCACAAGTACAGCAAACGTGCCGATAAGCCATTTGTTGCCGTGGATTGCGGCGCCATTTCGCCGACGCTGATCGAGAGCGAGTTGTTCGGCGCGCTTCGGGGCGCATACACGGGATCGGACCGGGACCGCGTGGGATATCTGGAAGCCGCTAATGGAGGCACAGTATTTCTCGATGAGATTGGGGAAATCGATACTGCTTTTCAGTTGAAGCTATTACGTTTTCTCCAGGAGAAGGAGATACGCCCGGTCGGTTCCCCGCGGTCGCGCCAGGTTGACGTCCGGGTCGTTGCCGCTACTAACCGGGATCTGAAAACGCTGATCTCGGAAGGCAAGTTTCGGGAGGATCTCTGGTACCGACTCGCGACAGTGCCATTGCAGGTACCCCCGTTGCGGGAACGGCGAGGTGACGTGCCGCTGCTTGCGCAACATCTGACGGACCGGTCGAACCGCCGCTTTGGTACGAGTGCGAAGCTGACTGAGTCGGGAGTGCGGGCGCTTGCCGAGTACTCCTGGCCAGGCAACGTGCGGCAAATGCAGCATGCTATTGAGCGGCTTTGCATTCTGGCACCCGGGGCCCGGCTTGACGAGTCGGCGGTTCGCTCGGTATTGCAGACTTCCCAACCCAAGGAAGCCGCGGGCGACACCCTGGCCGACACCGAGGCCGACCAAATCCGCCGAGTTCTTGCAGCAGCAGGAGGAAACAAGAGTCGCGCGGCGAAGATTCTTGGGATCGAAAGAAAAACTCTTTACCGGAAGCTGGAGCGAATTGGCCTCCACGAGACAGATGTCACCGAGACATTCGGAAAATAATTCTTTCTTTTTTTGGAAAGCGGAATTACAATCGGGGCGAGTTTACAGCTGCAGGAGGTATTCCATGTTTGACAGCCTCGATGAAACGATGAAGCAAGACGAACTAAAGCAGACTTCCAGCACGGAACGCATCGTCCGTTACATCGTAATCGCCGCCGCCTCAGTAATCCTTTTCGGCGGATTAATACTCGGCGTACAAATGCTTAGCTAAGCAACGCCCGATCCACTCAATTCATAGCGCAGGAGTACCACGCGTGCGGGTAGTATCCTGCGCTGCGACTGCGTAAGATCAGCCTTTATAGTAAAAGCGCTCGAATGCGACCTTACCGTCCTTCCAGCGACGGACCGCTACCTGTGCCAGTTTGACGCGGCCAGCACCTTTGAAGGTGACGTCCATTTCCCATTCCGAGAAGCTTGTGTCACCGCTGATGGCAGAGCTTAACACCTTCGCGTCGTGAAATTGTTCTACAGATTCCAGGAACTTGACCTCGCGTTCGCGATTTGTGGCTTTGCCGACGAACGGGTCACCGTTGTTCTCCTGCATGACAACGTCATCAGCGTAATATTTGTCAAAGGCGTTAAGAACATCGCCCTTTAGAACGCTTTCGTTCAAGTCCTGATCGGCGGCTGCATTTGGGTTAATGTGTAATTCTTCACTCATGGGATGGAAGATGTTGCGAGGCTGTAGAGGGTCGCGGATATTCCTAATTCTGAACATCCTGCTTACGAAATCGCGCGGGCAAATGCATTGTGCGGGCGAGGTCGGGCCAGAATTCCCGAACCATGTTCGTTACACCACGCAATCCGATATTCACACCACCGGATTGCCATTTCCGGGATGTTGTATTCAGCCGGTCGGGCAGCCACTGGTGAGTGACCCACGGAGTTGCGAGCGAGCCGGCAAGCCGGGATACCGAGACGACCTCGTTCCCGGAATCGGTTAGGGAGGTAAAGCTCCGCTTGAACGCGTGACCGGTCCTTGGCAGAAAGCCTTTACAGGAGCAGACATCATACCGCGGTTCGGTGTGCAACATCACGTCAAACCCAAGCTGGATAGCGTTGCGTGTCGCTAAAGCTCCCATGCGATTGCCCAGCCGCATCCCAAAGCCTTCCGCACCACTGGGCCATTCTTCCTGAGTGTTATTCATGGAATCGAGTCCCGCAAGCAGCAAACGGTTCGCCAATACGCGCGGTGAGAAGGTATTTCGAAATGCAAGATTCACTTTGCCCTGGGCTGACAGGGGTTCCCGGGTACCCGCCTGAATTGCTCTGGGACTGGAAAAAGGCAGGGGAATTTCGATCTCATCATTCACTCGTGTTCGCGATTGAGCAGGATCTTTTACTGGTTCCTTTGCTACGTCTTGAGCGAAGCACGCGCTGGCGCCCGCAAGCAGAGTAACGAATACACGGATTGTAATGCCGTCCATCATTTTGCCTCGCTGTTAAAAAAAATTGTGCAACTCCAAACTGGCAGCTTACAACCAGCCAAGCAATTAGATTGCCACGTGAACGCAAGGTCTCAGAATTCAGATTGCAGCTTTAGGTACCCGTGCGGTAGTCGTAGCCAGCTCACATCGGCGAAGCGCCTGACGCGTATTCTCGAGGAACTTCTTTGTGTTAGGCCCGCGGAGGACCCCCTCATCAATCAGCTTTTGCCAGCGGGAGAGAGCCCGACCGTACCATTGGACTGCGCTGCGGAACTGGTCAGGTTCACCGCTGCGAGCGCACTCTTCGTAAATCCTTCCCAGTTGCGCTTCGAATTCTGCCATGGAGTTGAGATCCGGCGATCCGGTCGGATCGGCGCTGAGCACGTGTTCCTGCAGGTAAACCGCTTTCATCGCGCTTTCGAGTGCGTCCCGGCGCCGGCCTGTCTCCAGAAGCGGTACAGACCTCCGGGAGTAATTACCAGCGAGCATGGAGCGGGTCCGAAAGTCTCTGGGGTCGGCATCGACTAGCGACTGGCGAATCTCTATCGCCCGGTCGAAGTGCTGGATTGCCTCCGCGAACTGGCCAAGTGCGGTCAGTGCCATCCCGGCGAAGTGCCGCGTGGAGGCGATTTCCAGACGAATGCCGGCGTTTTCGGGGTCCGCTGCTTCTACCTGCAACTGATACCGAAGGGCCTGCTTCAAGTTGTCGACTCCGTTGCCCGGCTCTCCTGACTGTACAAAACTCATACCGAGGCGGTAATGCATTCCCGCCAGTTCCCGTCGGGTGATCAAGTCTCCGGGATTTTCTGCGGCGACCTCGGTAAGTACCGCCATGGCTTTGCGGACAGCTTTGCGTGCCGGATCCCATTTCTCTTCCGAGATCAGGCCGTAACCAAGGCTCAGATAGGCGCTGGCAAGAACGCGCCGGTATTGCACATTGTGAGGGTCTTTTGCCACGAGGGCTTCGGCAATGTAGATCGCCCTGTCGTCATAGCTGCGCCTTACCTCTGGGTTGGTCGCTCGCCCAGCAATGTAACCGCCAAGGACGTAGTTCGTTGCAAGTTCAAACTTCACCTTAAGGTCCCTCGGCGAAGCGTTGGCTATAGCTTCCCGAATTACCTGGGCTCGCCGATGCGTGTCGCGGGCTTCACTGGCTTTCCCAATACCCGGCCCATTGCGTCCTATCTGGAGTTCAGCGAACTTCTCGTAAGCCATCGCGAGCGACCGCTGCACTTCCGGGCCTGAACCGGAGTCGGCCGCGAGTCCATCGAGATACTTCAGAGACTGTCGAAGCATAGTCTCCCGAGCGGTGGCGGCACCGGGCAGACGGGCAATATTGTCGTGTATCTCCACGAGAAAAGATGTGGCGAGTTTGTGATCTTCTTCCACCCGATGAGCCAGTTTGGCGGCTTTGTGAATCGCGAACAGGCTCATGAAAAGCAGGACGATAGCAACGGCAAAGCCGGCACCTACACTCAACCGGTGTCTGTCTATAAACTTCGCCGTGCGGTAGCTAAGGGTGTCTCTCCGGGCAACGATAGGAATGCCGGCGCCGTGACGCTGCAGATCTTCGCTGAACTGGTCGACAGATTCGTACCGGCGGTGCGCTTCCTTACGCAATGCCATGGCAACAATCTTGTCGAGGTCGCCCCGGAGTTTACGTTTTAAGACATCAAGTGTAGTCGCGCGATCCCGGCAAACCAGCTCCGGGTCCACTACTGAGACGAAGCCATTGGAGCGTTCCAGTGTCTCCCTGATTCCGACTACGATGCTGGCTCGGGTTGGCTCACGCTCACAGATTACCTGCGCCAGTTCCTCCGAATTTTTGGCCGACAGACGGTAGGGCCGGTGACCTGTCAGGAGTTCATACAGGATGACACCGAGGGAATAGATGTCGCTCGGGATGCCCGCTACAAATCCCCGGATCTGTTCCGGGCTCGCGTAGGCCGGGGTGGCCATTCGCAACATCGTGAGAGTGGGTTCGGAGCTCTCGCGTCCTGGACCGCTGAGGATCCGTGCGATTCCGAAATCCAGCAGTTTGGGCGTACCGTCATCGGTGACAAGGATGTTGGCCGGCTTCAGATCGCGATGAACGATCAGGTTGTTGTGGGCGTAGGCTACCGCGGAACACACCTTCCGGAACAGGCCGATCCGCTCGGTTAGAGACAGACGGTTTTGGTCACAGTACTCCGTGAGTGGAATCCCCCGGATGAACTCCATAACGAAGTACGGCAATCCCGAGGACGTAGAGCCGCCGTCGATGAGTCTGGCAACGTAAGGATGTTCGAGGTTCGCCAGAATTTGACGTTCCGTCCGGAAGCGGCGGAGAAGTATCTCCGTATCCATGCCGCGGCTAACGATCTTAATGGCGACCTCGCGCCGGAATTCGTCATCGGCCCGTATTGCCCGGTAGACTGTGCCCATCCCGCCCTGGCCAATCTCCTGAGTCAGTAACCAGGGACCGACCCGCTCCCCAACGTGAGAACCGGGGCCGAGCACGGCTGCCAGATCGGCGCCGCCTCCGCCAGCGGATTCTTCCAGAAAGTCACTGGCGTGGTGCGCTTCGAGCAGCGAAATGACTTCGTTACGCAGATCGATTTCGAGGCAGTTTTGATTCAGCCAGGAGACACGGCTCTCTGTGGGCTGATCCAGCGCCTGGCCGAGCACACTTTTTACCTGCTGCCATTCTTCTGCCGTCATATTGCGCCTGCGAACGGGGAGGGACTCCACTACTGACGCGCGTCCCGCTGGAAAAGGAGATCAGGTTTGCGGTGTCTCTATTTTAGGAGGCGCTCCGGATCGGAACAAGCAGGGACTTTTGCGTGTCTACTGGACTCATGTCTGAGTCGGTGTGGCACCCTGGCGGCGGATTGTGAGAGGGATTACTGTCTGTAAACCCTTGGTTTTGTTATTACATGAATATGGTTAAATGTTTGCAGCTTAATTTGGCGTGTGGTGTGTTTGCAAGGGAGTTGCCTCTCGGCTTTATTGCAGAAAACACCGTCATTACCGCAGCGATGCACAGCCTTTGGAGGGCAGATTGAAAACTAGTAGCTTTGGCCTGGAACGCGGCGCGATGCTCGCGTTCGGCCTGATATTGTTGGCAGGCGCCAGCAACCTGAACGGCCAAACACAACAAGCGCCTGCGCTTGGTGTCCCTAACACCACTCTTCAGTTTGCGTATCAAACCGGGCAGGCAAGTCTGCCGGCTGCCCAAACGCTCCGATTGTTCTCAGTACCGGTAGGTGTTCCCTACACTGCGACAGCACAGACCACAAGTGGCGGTGGATGGCTGTTTGTGAATAATTCGCTGCAGATTACCGGGATAACCCAGGCGAATGGATCGGAGCTGAATGTGACTGTTTCGCCAACCGGGCTAGCAGCGGGTCTGTATAGCGGGACTGTGACGCTCACCAGCGGGACCACCACTTTACCCATTCAGATTTTCATGTTGGTTTCCCCCAGTGCTCAACTGATTGCTAACCCCGGGAGCGTGCCGCTGCAGACTCTCGACCGCGGCGTAACGGTCCAGATACCTTTGACGGTGGGCAGTTCTACCGCTGCGACGCAATTGCAGTTCTTCTCGGAAGTCCTGACACCAGTACAACCAAACAACTGGCTGACTATATCGCCCAACCCTGCACTGACATCGGGTGTACCGAACGTGAACCTGATAGTCAACACTTCGGTTATCCCGGCGACAACTTCTATATTGACTGGCGTTGTCCGGTTTACGGTTGCAGGTTCTCAGAATCAGCAAATCACAGTGCCAATCACTGTCCTTGTCGGGGCAACTGCCAACCTGCAGGTGTCACCGGCCGTGGTAACGTTCACGTACCAGCCTGGATTCCAGCAGCCTGGACCAAAACCGGTTTCTGTAAGCAGCAGTTCCAGCACCCAGCTGACATATTCAGCACAGGTTGGCGCACCTTCGTACTTCTACCTCTCACCGACGACAGCACCGACAACGTCAACTTTAGTCAACCAGCTAACCACCCCCGGTACCTTTTATGTGATCCCCAATGTAGCGGCACTTGGTGCAAATCCCGCACCCGGCAACTACGATTCTCCGATCACTGTGCAGGCTTTTACTGGCGGCTCACAGCAGATCACCGCCCGACTGACAGTCACCAACACAAACTTGTTGACGACTAGTCAGGATTTTGTCAATTTTGCATTTAGTCCCGGAGGACCGAGCCCGGGGCCGGTGACACTGAACATCGGAAGCACTGGAACCAACCAGACATACGCAGCAACCCGGTTTTTCCCGGCCGGCACGTTACCCTTTTTCGATATCCAGGTTACGACGGGCACCACTCCGGGTAGCGTAACGGTTGTCCCGACCATTGCGATTGTCCAGAGCCTGGCAAATGGAACCTATACAGGCGAGGTTCGCTTGCAGTCGAGCAGCGTGGCCGGTGCGCCCGTGATTTCCGTCCCAGTGACCTTGACGGTGGGCGGAGCCAGTGCGCAACTGACTGTAGATACACCGCAGCCTGCTCCATTCGAAGGCGCAGTCGGCCAGTCGCAGACAGCCCGGACTCTGATCGTCAGAGCTAGCGACATCAACGTAGTAACCAACTTTTCGGTCAGTATCGACTACGGCACCAGCGCGACTACCGGCTGGCTCGTTCTGAGTTCCCTTACCGGTACTACGGGAACAGCCACAGGAACACTTACCTACAACATCAATCCCAACGCAATAACGTTGGCCGGAAACTACAGCGCGGATATTGTGATCACTCCTATCGGTGTGACCAACCCCGTGCCGGTAAGAGTGAACATCCGCTACAACGCGTCGGCAACAGCTACCGTGACGGCCTCGCCTGCCCGTCTGGATTTGACGCAGGCTGGTGCCACCCCACCTGCAAATCAGACCGTCCAGCTGGCTACCACTGCTGGGACAACGGCGTACACCGTGCAGGTGGTGCCCGGCACTGGCGATGCTGTGTTCGTACGAGTTCTCAATACCAGTACAGGCTCGATACCTGGGACCTTACAACTGGCGATTGAGAGCGCGAGCCTGGCTCCAAGGGTGGAGCCTTACTTGAACAACGTGGATGTCATACCGAACAATGGCTCGGCTACGGTGCGAATTCCGGTCCGTCTGACTGTATCGGCAGGGGCGAATCTGCTAGCTACGCCCACAACGCTAACGTTCAGCTATCAGGCCGGCGCGGCGAACCCGGCAACACAAACGATCAATCTCACCAGTTCCGCGGCCGCCATCGCATTCTCCGCATTGGCTACAACCACCACCGGCGGAAACTGGCTCTCAGTCAGCCCTGCCAGCGGAACCACTACCGCGGTGGGAGGAGCTGTCACACCTCTGACCGTCACGGCAAATCCGGGCACCCTGGCAGCAGGAACCTACAACGGCGTTGTGACAATCACACCATCTACGGCAGGTTCGCAGCCGGTGACCGTGAATGTGACGCTGACCGTAACCAGTCCGGCACCGCCCTCTGGTTTGGCCATAACCAACAACGCTTCGAGCATCTCCCGCGGTGTTTCGCCGGGGCAGATTATCACAATTAAGGGTCGCAACCTGGCACCTGCAACCGGCCTCAGCGGCTCGGTTCAGAACAATAGTTTTCCGACTCGTCTCGGGGAAGTACGTGTTCTGTTCGACAGCGTCGAGTCACCACTGTTCTACGTCGGACCTTCCGGTGACCGTACCAGCGATCAGATTAATGCGATCGTGCCGTACGGTGTCAGCGGACGCGCTTCGACTAATCTGGTGGTTGAGTACCGGGGTGTGGCATCGCAGCCGCTCTCGCTCTCGGTTCGCGAAACCGATCCAGGGATCTTTACGGTCAATCAGCAGGGCAGCGGCGCCGCATCCTTGCTGAATCAAAACAACTCGGCAAATACTCAGGCGAACCCGGCGGTTGCTGGATCAGTGATTCAGATCTTTGGTACCGGTGAAGGCCTGGTCGCTCCGAACCCAGGAGACGGACGAGTGGTTCCGGTTACGGCACCGTTCCCCGCTTTCCTGAATGTGGTTCAGGTTCGGGTAAATGGCAGGGTCGCCCGGGTAGTCTACTCCGGCAGCGCTCCGGGTTTGGTCGCGGGAGTGTTCCAGATCAACGTAGAATTGCCTGTTGATCTTGGCATCGCTGCAGCTGGCCAAGTGCCTCTAGAGGTGCAAATCGGGTCTACAGCGTCACAGCCCAGTGTGACGTTGTGGGCTCGCCCCCGTCCGTAAGAATCGCGTTACGGAGCATTTCGGGCCTTCGCTGCATTA
>JACMLA010000405.1 GCA_014379815.1 Bryobacteraceae bacterium
ATGCCCGATGAGGAGTTGTTGCGTCATGCCGCGGCCGGCGATCTGCACAAGCCGCAGGTACTACTGGCTCAGACGCGACGTATGCTGAAGGATCCCAAGGTGCGGGGACTGGCGACCGAATATACTGGAAACTGGCTCAGTTTCCGGCATTTTGAACGCAACAACTCCGTGGATCGCGAGCGCTTTCCGGAGTTCAATAACGATCTACGGGAAGCCATGTTCAACGAGCCGATCCGCCTGATTGAGGACGCGATCACCAGCAATAGGCCCATCCTGGACCTTCTCTATGGCAAGCACACTTTCGTGAATCCCGTTCTGGCCAAACACTATGGCATGCCCAAAGTGACGGGCGATTCTAGAAATTGGGTCCGCGTTGACGACGCCGACCGCTATGGCCGTGGCGGCTTGCTGCCGATGGCGGTGTTTCTCACGCAGAATTCTCCCGGCCTGCGAACGAGCCCGGTGAAACGTGGGAATTGGGTTGTGCAACGTGTTCTCGGCGAGATCATTCCGCCTCCACCACCCTCGGTCCCGGAACTGCCGGAAGACGAAGCGAGGTCCGAGTTGTCCGTGCGCGACTTGCTAGCCAAACATCGGGAGAATGCGGCGTGCTCGGCCTGTCATGCGCGTATCGATTCTTTCGGTCTCGCCTTTGAAGGCTATGGGCCGGTAGGCAACACCAGGACTAAGGACCTCGCAGGGCGCCCGGTAGATACCGTCGCTACTTACCCAGGTGGTCAGAGCGGGAGCGGGATTCAGGGATTGCAGTCGTTCATCCGCGACCATAGGGAGAAGGATTTCGTCGCCAACATGAGTCGCAAGTTACTCGCGTATGCTCTGAACAGGTCGCTGCAACTCTCCGATGAACCTGCAGTCGAGCGCATTGCGACGCGTGCGGCTGAGAATGAGTATCGCTTCCATTCGCTCGTGGAGACTATTGTCACGAGCCCTCAATTTCTGAATCAACGCGAACCAACGTCGAGGAAGGCAAAAACATGAAGACACCGACCAGGAAATCTCGATCCGGTATGACCCGCCGCACCGTACTGCGGGGGGCTGGCTGCACCATGGCATTGCCCTGGCTTGAGTCGCTCCACGCCCAAGCCGATACTGCCCCGGCGTCAAGGTTTCCCAAGCGGTTCGGTGTGGTGTTCCTTGGGAACGGCATCAACGAGGATCACTGGAGCGCCGAAGGTGAGGGCGCGGCCATGAAGCTCAGCAAAACGCTCTCACCCCTTGAGCCGTTGAAAGAGAAAATCAACGTAATCGACGGACTGTACGTGAAGGCGTTGACTGGGCAGGGAATCCATCCCGGCCAGACCGGAAGTTTGCTATCCGGGGCGCGTATCTCGAAAGGCGCGGTGATCCACTCGGGTATCAGTGTGGATCAGATGATCGCGAATCGAATCGGCGAAGACACGCCGCAGTCGAGCATGGTTCTTGCGTGCGAACAGCCCATGACTGGGTACCACGAGACCAACTTCTCGATGGCGTACAGTTCGCACATTTCCTGGCAGAGTCCCGACTCCCCGGTTCCGGTAGAAGTCTACCCGTCGCTTGCCTGGGACAACCTGTTTGACAACCGCGGCAGCCTGTTGAACATCAGCATTCTCGACCGTGTGAAGAACCGCGCGCAGGACCTGACGCAAAAGATTAGCTCCACGGACAAGTACAAGCTGGATGAATATCTCAGCAGTGTGCGTGAGGTGGAGATGCGCGTGGAAGGAATGCGCAAAGGCAAGGCGGACGCCGAAGATTCCGCTAAGGGCAAGAACACGGTTATAGCGACAATGGATCGGCCGGCAAACGGACTCCCCGAAGATCTGCGAGATCACGCCCGCCTGATGTGCGACATCATCGCCATCGCGTTTCAAGCCAACAAGACGCGAGTGGCCTCGCTGCTGATCTCCCGTGACCTTTCCGCCATGTATTATCCGTTCCTCGAAGTGAAGGAAGGGCACCACTCGGCATCCCATAACAACAACTCAGACGGATACGAGCGCATCGCGCGATTCCACGTCAGCCAGTTTGCCTATCTCGCGTCGAAGCTGGACAGCATGAAGGAAGGTGATGGCAGCGTCCTTGACAACACCTGCCTGATGTTCCTGTCTAATCTCTGGATTGGGCGCAAGCACGACAACTTCCGACTGCCGCTGGTGCTAGCAGGAGGGCTCGGAGGTACGCTCAAGACCGGACGCGCTCTGAGCTATTTGAAGGATGGCGACGACAACCGCAAAATGTGCAGTTTGTATTTGTCCCTAATGGATCGCTTCGGGATCAAGCTAAAAGAGTTCGGTGACTCCGAAACACGCTTAGAGCGCCTGTAACTGTCAAGCTCGCGGGTACAGAGCCGGGTTACGATTAGGTCGTTCGGTTCGCGACAAATCAGCCGGCGTGACATAGATGCGGCCGCGAAGAAACGACTTGAGGAGTGGATTGTCCGGATCCATCGTTTACGTCCGTAGACTCATGCCTCGGTTGTGCCCCATGCGTGAAAGCCAGGTTCTTAGAAACCGGCCGGCCTTGACGAGCAGCCAATAAGGCCCATATACGACTGCAAGTCCGCAGCAAAGCATAGCGGACGAGACCCCAACGCCTAGAATTCCTTCTCTAACAAACTCCTGAGAGAAGAAGCTGTGGATCAGTGAGCCAATGGCGTAGATCGGCAACAGACCTATAGAAAATGGCGCGTGCCCGAAGGGCCATGGAGTGCCGAGACCGAGCACTAAAGCGGTAAACATCGGTCTGTCGGGTGTGACAATTCCGGCTACGATGGCGACCGCAACGCAGGCAATCGGCACTAGGGCAGTGTCTGGCATTGCAATGTAGCCCCGCTCCCAAAGAAGCGTGTTTATGACTCCACACGAAAGCACCCCCCAAAAACGCCAATGCAGTGTCGTCCTGATGGCCTTCCCGAACCTGTCGAACATCTTCATTGTGATTGACGTTTCACAGCAGTTCGTGTTTAGAAAGCTGCCATTCAGGACGACGTTCGAGGACAGTCCGCAAGTAAAATCGCGTCATCGGCGTTACCGGAACGTGCGGGTGTCGCGCTTTAATGTAGGGGGAACTCGTGCGAAACTCAAAAGCGAGACCCTGCTCTGAAGCCCCCTCCTCGAAAGAGTCATTGATGAGACAACAGGACATTGCGGAGATTGTGTCAGCCGCGATCACTTATAAGAAGCTGATCGACACGGTAAAGAAAGATGCTCAGTCACCGGACTTTGGCTGGTATCCCTATGACAGCTTCCGGTCGCTGCCAGTTTTGAACAAAATGCTCCAGGGGGAACGTCGCGACTTGCTGGCGCTTACCGGTCCAGCCCCTATGCTCGACATCGGTTGCGGTGACGGTGATTTGTCATTCTTCTTCGAGTCCCTCGGCTCTCGCGTCGTGGCGATCGATAACTGGAATCCGAACTTCAATAGGGCCCGGGGCTTTACATCGATTCACGCAGCGCTGGACTCGTCGGTGGAGTTTCACATGTCAGACCTCGACACAGGGCTAAACCTTCCCGGTCGAACGTTCGGTCTGGCGCTATGCTTAGGAGTTCTCTATCACCTCAAAAACCCTTTCCTGCTTCTGGAGTCGCTCGCGCGACACACCCGGTACTGCGCCCTGAGTACAAGAATCGCCCAACGCACTCCCAAGGGGGTCGATATAGCGGACGAGCCTGTGGCCTATCTGCTGGATCCCTTCGAGGCGAATAACGATGCTTCAAATTACTGGATCTTTTCTCCTGCGGGCCTGCGCCGCATTCTGGACCGGGTTGGATGGGATCTTTGCGACTACACGACGACAGGGTTTCAGTCGGGTTCGACACCTGCCAGCAATGACCGCGATCAGCGCGCGTTCTGTATGCTGCGAAGCCGCCTTCCCGATCCCTGGCTCGGTGTGGATTTGGATGGCGGCTGGCACGGTCTGGAGAATGGCAGCTGGCGCTGGACCGAACGGATGTTCGCGGTTCGAATGCAGCGGCCACAGAGCGCAGCCGGCACACCTGCGCTTCTGCGGTTTTGCTTTACGCTCCCGCTCGACATCCTGAACACGACAGGTCCACTGCGGATGAACGCCAAGGTAAACGAACACGATCTGCCCTGGTGTGAGTACAGCTCAGCAGGCGAGCATACCTACGAATACGAGATTCCCTTCAGTGCGTTGAGCGAGGAACAGATCTGTGTCCGGTTCGAGCTTGACAAGTGCTGGGGACCGACCAGCAACGACAAAAGGGAACTGGGACTTCAGGTCGTTTTTTGGAAGTATGCCGGGGCGATTCCGGAAATGCTGAATCCCATTAGCCTGGGGAACCGCAGACTCTAATTGAAAGGACACTGCAACGCTGACAGGGGCCACTGCCAACCTACACCTCAAGCGAGCGCAGGTAGTCTCACACGTCGACCTGCGCAAAGTAGGTCGCGCTGCCTTCCGGGGTCGCATGGTAGAGATCGTCTTTGACGGTTCGGCGGCTCTACGTTCGACTAGCAGCTTCAACATCGGCATGTGTCCATATTGAGAGGCAATGTGATTGAGCGGCAATGTGCAGTGCAGTAATGCCTTCACCATGCGTCAATCCACCCAAGGTACCCTTCTGGTTAACGTTAGCGCCTAACACGCCTACGTGATTACTCTTGCTCGCCCACACGAGAGCTTCGTCGAGCACCTGCTGTGGATCTGTCGACGGCTG
>JACMLA010000406.1 GCA_014379815.1 Bryobacteraceae bacterium
AGAGCGGAAATCCGGAAGTTCATGAGGGAAGCATAGGTCGTGAAGGAGGTTCGGGACAAGGCGTTTCTTGCTGCCGAATTTTCTGTGGAGGAGCCGTGTTTGTGGCCGTACGCGAGACGATCAAGATGGCGCATCGAGCCATACAATGACGTCGGCTGAGCGAAGGCAGACGCCCCAACTTGGTGAAAGATCGGAGCAGTTAGAGACGATATAAAGTGTCGGCCTTGTTCACACGCAGGAGGTCCGGGCTTCGCGTCCCTGCGCGCTTCGCCATTCGAGGCTGCGGTGAAACCTGAAAACTCGGGCTAGGATGGAAAGAGATCGAACAGCGGAATTAAACATGACCATCACAGTAGAAATTCCAGAATCGCTGGTGGCACATCTTGGGGGAGGCTCGCCGCAACAATTGTCGAGGCAAGTCCTGGAAGCCGTGGTGCTTGAAGCTTTCCGAGAGGATCGGCTCGAGATAGCTGAAGCAGCAGAGATACTCGGCTTCTCCCGACTCGAATGGAATCATTTCCTGAAAGATCGGCAGGTTTTGGAGCACGCCTATTCTGTTGAAGACCTTGAGCGCGACGTCGCTATGATTCGGCGGCTCCGGGCGGACGGTGTGTTGCCTCCGGCAATATGAACCTGGTCGTTGTAGCGGATACTTCTCCAGTCAACTACCTTCTGGAGACTGGCTATATCGACATTCTGCCCGGCCTCTATGGTCACGTAATTATTCCCGCTACGGTTCACCGCGAACTCCTAAGCAGGGGAAGTTCTGAAAGACTTCGAGAGTGGGCGAGCGCGCTGCCTGGCTGGGTTTCAATCCAGTCGCCGCTAAAATCTCCTGAACTGACGAGAGGATTGCATCGAGGGGAGATGGATGCGATCGCCTTGGCAGAGCAACTGCAAGCCGGGCTGATTCTGATGGACGATTCTGCCGGGGTTCGGTACGCCCTTCGACGCGGACTATCGATTGCTGGCACCCTTGCGGTGCTTGTTGAAGCCGCTCAGAATGGTCGGCTGCAAATAGATGAGGCTTTATCGAAACTGGAGAAAACTGATTTCCGGGCTACGCCTGCATTGTACGAGCGAGCGCGTCAGTTGGCCAATACGATTCCGCCTGTTCTGCCTCGACGCCTGGAGAAGGAGCGAATTGAGTGGGCAAAATCCGCGTTAAGACCCTGGAGGGTGCTTAGAGTTTCTGGGCATGAGCGGCAGCTCTTGGACCACTCAAGCCTAGATTTCGGGCGACCCTAACTTCTGTGCTCGACAATCGGATATGGATTGAAGGCCGCTCAGGGGGTTGGAGTCCCTGTCGCGCTGACCATTTCAATTCGGCCAGAAAGTACCCCGACCAGCACTGCCTTGGGCTTGAAGATCTTCGACAAGTCGGCTAACACGCCGAAGTGATTGTCGTTTCCGACACCTCGCCGATCCTAAACATCGATGCAACTGGCCTCGGACCTGTCCCGACTCTACACGCCGATTGTTATGCCAACGGCGGTGGAACGAGAGCTGGTTCCAAATAGCTTCCGTCTTACACCACACTGGCTTTCGTTGAGGAAGCATCTCAGAGACCCCTGAGTTGGTACGGCTTCAGGCAATTCTTGACTTCGGTGAGGTCGAATCCATCGTGTTGGCGCATCAACTAGGGGCAGACCTTGTACTGGTTGACGAAAGAAGAGGCCGGAGGGCCGCGATCGATTTTGGTTTACATGTCAGCGGGCTGCCTGGAGTTTTGGCCGAGCTAAGCGGCGGTTCCTCCGATCCGTTACCGAGTGAAACAGTATCCAGCTAGAGTCCTTCGAGGAGCAGCTTTGTTGAAGCAGAAAGCCCGTTACTCGCGTTGCGGGTGCACGGGTGTATTCCAGCGCTCGTTGTGTGCGTTATCGCGGACGGTCCTTACGAGGCGGGACTCAGGGCGTACGGTACCTAATCTTGCGCTTGTTGGCGGATACTACGCCGGGTCTGCAATTGCCATGAACTGGTACCCCGAGCGTTATCGATTTAGCGGCGAAGGCGTGCGGCTGGCCACAACGCAGCTTGCCTTCATTTCACTGGGCAATCTTTTCACAGAGTTCGCTCCCGAGGTGAAGAGGTTATTTGGTCCTCGCCACAAGGCTAACTCGATTCCTTGATGGAACCGTGCCGGCTTACTTCTCCCGGCTCAGCGCAGCTGCCTTTTTGCGCGTCTTCGTTCGGAACGTGTTCCTGGACTGGAAGGGGAAAGCATCTGTATTTCCGAGCTTTGAGCGAAGATTTGCCGGCGCAATTCCACATGCAGGGACAACGCAACTACAAATGGTAAGACGTATGGAAGCACGTTTGTGATGAGATACTCGCCGAGGTGACGAATCCACTTACCAATTGGGTCGTCGCTGCCGTCCAGTTGCGAGGCTACGTTTCTGGCCGTGATCTGCACAAACAAGAGGAGCAGAACCAGTTGCAATCCTGATATCAGGGCGGTCCCCAGCAGGAGCTGGCGCAGATGCCGCATCACGCCTGGTGCTGCCAGCATGATTGCCCAGTACACTGGCACGCTGAAAGTAAACGCGACCGCATCGGCGCGCTCGAGATCGAAATCGATCGAGTGAATCCGCTGCGCCACTGGTTGCCGCGGTGTGGCTGGCGCGGTTCTTTCCAGAGGTACGTTTAAGGTCCATGTTCCGGAGGAGGGCGCCTCCTGAATGTTCAGGAAGATTCCAGCTGCTCCTTTGAGCAGGTAAACCATTGGACCAACCATCGCAAACCACCACAAGGTAAGCAGGCCGATGAGAAGGACCGATCCGCGGAACAAAAAGCGACTCTGGGACTCAAGCGCCGGCATTGGGGTGGACGCTAATCGGCCCGGCTCTTTTGACCCACAACCGGAAGATCACGACGGTATCCAGGACCAGCAGACTCTCCCACAAGTAGGAGTGTGCGAACTCGAACCAGGTCATGCTGTACTGTCCGAGGTAGAACAGACTAATAAATCGACCGATGTTGAGTACCTGGACGATTATGCTGCCAACAACAAGTCCCAGAACCTTGTTCTTCCAGCTAGCCGGAAAAGCAAGGACAGCGGACCAGAGCAGAATAGTCACGTTGACTGCGTTGCATCCGTCCCGCATTTCTACCGCAAAGCCTTCCTCAGCTCGCAGGATTGCCGCGTCGCGGGTGGCATGACCTCCGAACGCGACGATCAAGCCATGTGAGATCTTTACCAGCTGCGCGGAGAAAGCAACGTCAGCTGACTGGACCGGGGGAGTCAACAGCAGGCCGAACCCAATCAGAAAACTGCACGTGAAGAGCAGAATGTAATGGCCAGGGCGAAATGCAGTCAGTCTCTTGCCCCTGAATGCCTTAAGCTCTGCCGATCATGAGACTGCCTAGCGCTGCTAGCATCACGCCGAGTGTGATCAGCACCGGCAGCGACATTGCTGGAACGCCGACGGGTGAAGGATCAGTTGGCGACAACACGTTGAGGGATGCTGCAGCGGAGTTGCCCTGACCAGCTTCGGTGGAAACGACGTTGCTGGTCACGTTATTCTTCGATCCCACAGTGGAGCCTGTGACATTCACCGAGAACGTGCAGGAAGCGCTGGATGCCAGAGTTGCCGATGTCAGGTTCACTAATGAGGATCCGGGTACTGCAGTCACGAGTCCAGCGCCGCACGAGCCATTCAGTCCGCTGGGCGTTGCCACAGTGAGACCTGCGGGAAACCCGTCCGTGAAGCCGAGGCCGGTTAGCGGAGAACCCAGGTTGGGGTTATTCAAAGTAAAGCTCAGGCTGGTCGTGCCATTCAGCGGTACGTTGGCTACGCCAAATGCTTTGCTGATTGTGGGCGGCACTAAGCCCGTGGCAGAGAGTACTGTGAGGGACGCGGAAGCGGGATTTCCCTGACCGGCTTCGTTGGAAACGACACTGCTGGTGATGTTGTTTTTCAGTCCCGGACTCGAGCCTGCGACGTTCACCGAGAAGGTGCAGGAAGCGCTGGGTGCCAGATTTGCCGTTGTCAGGATCACAGATGAGGATCCGGCTGTTGCTGTCACGACACCAGCGCCGCACGAGCCGCTAAGGCCGTTAGGCGTTGCCACGGTGAGACCTGCGGGAAACCCGTCTGTGAAGCTCAGCCCGGTAAGTGGCGAGCCAGCATTGGGATTGTTGAGGGTAAAGCTCAAGCTGGTTGTACCGTTCAGAGGAATATTCGCAGCGCCAAATGTTTTTGTGATGGTGGGCGGCACCACCGCACCAGCCGTGGCATTACAGAGGCTCACTGCGCTATTGTCCAGTGTCACCGCGCCAGTCCGGGCTAAGAGCCTTCCGCTGGTACTCGCGCCGGTGGTCAAGGTGATGCTACTCTGTGCCGCGATGGTTCCGATCATTGTCGTGCCGGTGCCCAGCGTCGCAGAGGTGCCAACCTGCCACGACACGCCACCGCAAGTTGAAGTGCTGTTGATCAGACGCACAAGGGAGGTGCTTGCGGTTGTGAATGTACTACCTATCTTGAAAAGGAAGAGCGCGTTGGGGTTGTTTTGAGCGTTGAGAGTTAGAATTCCGGTTAATTGAGCCGAAGTATTGAAACAATAGACGCCCGGAAGAAGAACAAGGCCACCTAAATCCTGCCCGGTCAAGTCGGTGGTGCAAGGGGTGGCTGCTAACTGGGTGTAGAGCGTTGTCAGCTCGCTCTGCGCCTGCAATGCCGGTGCATTGGCCGCGTTGATCGATCCGTTCACCACAGTTCCAGGAGGAAAGCCCGTCACCGCGCTCCCTGGGCTTACTCCCAAATTGCCGCTCACGACCGTGAGTGAACTTGTGTTCGTGACGGTAGAGCCCCCCAGCACCGCAAATGTACTTAGCTGGCCAAATGCGTTAGATGGGCCACTGATTACGAGAAACGCTCCAGACAGAAACACTAAAGACTGGCTCATCTTTCGTATTCTGCTTTCTTTGTGGGAACTGCATCGCAAATCTGCAGTATTGGCGGCAAACACCGACAAC